>CAMOHY010000136.1 GCA_946615495.1 uncultured Clostridia bacterium | reverse complement strand
CATATTGCCGCTGAGCAGCTTGCCGTAGCGGCCCGACTGCACCGCTTCCCGCAGCACCTCATACTCACGCCAGAAGCGCAGCACCTGGGCCACCATGAACCGGCGGCCATTCTTTTCCGCCGCGGCGTAGATCCTTGCCACGTCCTCCCGCTTCAAGGATACCGGCTTTTCCGACAGCACATGGATACCCCGGTTCAAGGCCTTCACGGCAAAATCCGCGTGCAGATACGTGGGCAGGCAGATATCCAGAATATCCAGGGCTTCCTTGCCGAGCATTTCGTCAAAATCAAGATAGCCCCGCGCGCCGGTGCCCTCCACCGCTTCATCCACCTTTTCCTGGCGGATATCGCACACGGCAACCACCTGCGCTTCCGGAATTTGGCTCCAGGCCGTGCGATGGGATTTGCTGATGCCGCCCATGCCAACCATTCCGACCTTCAGCATTGCTTTTGCCTCCGTTTTCTATTGTAATTACAGCTGTTCGATCAAATCGTTCAAATACCGCTGGGTCTCCAGAATATCCTTAATTTGCTGCTCGCCGGTGATTTCCCGCTCGATGGTCAGGCTGCCGTCGTAGCCGCAGGCTTTTAGTTTTTTCAGGAACACCGGGAAATTGACCTTGCCTTCGCCCACCTTCACTTCTTCGCCCAGGTCGTGGCCGTTGGTGGGGTAGAAGCCGTCCTTGGCGTGAACGCCGCGCACCAGGCCGCCGAACACATCCAGGGCGTCCACGGGGTTTCCCTTGCCATAGAGAATCAGGTTTGCCGGGTCCAGATTGATGTACAGGTTTCCGGTATTCACCGTTTCAAACAGGCGCAGCAGCACCACGGGCGTTTCCTGGCCCGTTTCAAACAGCAGGTCCTGCCCATTCCGTTTAAGGTTCATCGCCACGGCCTTTACCGCGGCCACCACGCCGGGCCAGGCGGGGTCGGTCATGTTTTCGGGAATAAAGCCCATGTGCGTGACCACGTCCTTAACGCCGAGCAGCCGGGCGTAAGCCGCGCCGTCCAGCAGGTTCTGCACGCGCATGGCGCGGAAGGCGACGGGCACGATACCCAGCGTTTCCGGCCCTTCTGTAAAGTTCCAGAATTTCGGGCCGTCCCAGCCGCACCAGAAAGCGGTGATTTCCATGCCGTATTCCGCCATGCAGGCCTTTACTTCTTTCGCGTTTTCCTCCGTCCAGTACTGAGGGTCCCAGCTTACCAGCTGGCAATGGCGGAAGCCCTGGGCCGCCGCGTCCTTAAAGCTTTGGCGCAGTTCTTCTCCGCCGCAGTGGCGAATGATGATGCCTACGTTCATTCCGTTTTCCTCCTGTATTTTTTATTTCGGTTTGTTGGCTCTATAAAGCGTTTACCAGCGGGTCAGGTTCCGGTGGAATTTCGCCTGGTACGCTTCCTTTAGCTCTTCCTCCGTTATGCCGTAGCACAGCAGCACGTCGTTGTAAAACATCAGCACGTCCACCAATTCTTCCACAAAGTGGGGGCGCAGCTTGGGGTCCTGGCACGCGCTTTCATCGCCGTTCTTTTTAATGATGTCAATCACTTCGCCAATTTCCCCGATCATCCACAGCAAATGGTTTCTTCCGGCGCTTGGGGAGTAATGCTCCCACTGGCTGCTGTATTTTTCCAGCATCGCCTTTTGCATTTCCATCATTTCACCGATGGTGAACATATCTTTTTTCCTCCGTAAAGCGCAAGCGGCTCAATCGTCCTGCTTGGGAATGTGTTCCATGACCGTTTGAATGATCTGCCGGTTGGAAAGGCCCTGGCCGCGCAGCTCGTTCAGCTTTTCCTCAAAATGGTTCAGGAGGGCGCGGTTTTTATCCCGGTAGGCTTTATCCGGCGTTTCCGCGCCCACGCCGTAGGCGTTCAGGCCCACGGCCCGGCAGTCGTTCATGGCCATATCCATATGGTAATCGCTGCTGACGACGGCCACCCGCTTTTCGGGCCCCAGCAGGTCATAGGCGTTTTGCATATTTTCCAGCGTGATGCGGGATTGATCCTCCAATTGGATGATTTCGCCCGGTACCCCGCGGGCGGTCAGCATTTCCTTCATGACCTCCGCCTCCGTGCGGTGCCGGTCCCTGGTTAAGCCGCCGCAGGGCATAATGAGCGGCGCGCCCGTTTGTTTCCACAGCTCCACCGCCTTGTCTATGCGCCGCTTTAGGTCCTCCGAGGGGGTATCGTCCGGCAGCAGCCGGTGGCCCAGCACAAGAATAACATCCGTTTTTTCCATAGGCATATTCTCCTTTTTCACGCGGCAGCCGTCCAGGCCCGTATGCGCCGCGCGTTTTGTTCCCTGTTTTCTGTATTATACCGCAAAACGGCGCGCTTGTCCATGAAAACAATAAAATCATCGGGGTTTCGGTTGCGAAAGAACGGATTTTACAGTATAATAAATCCATACGAGCCGTTGAATAAAAAACTGATCCCGCGCGTTCCCCGCAAGGGGAAAAGCGGAGAAGGAGGCGGGATTTCTGATGCTGAACCTGACGGACGGACATTACCGGTATGGCAGCTATACCAGGGGCGATTTCCGAAATGATATTCTCTACGGCGTGATTTCCTTTGCCGGGATGGAGGCTTTGCTTGCGCCCCAATTCGCGGTGGTGCGCGATTCCTGGGCGGAGCGTCACCGCGCGTTTCTGGCCCCTTCCCTGATGGCGGCATATGAAAACGAATTGACCGCCGCGGTCCGGGCTGCCGCAAAGGACGAAGCTTTTTTTGAGGATATCATGGGGGAAACGCTGGCGCTTCGCCGGCGGATTTTTGCCGCCGACGCGGACGGCGCCTTCATCCGGGACGCGGAAACGCCCTGGGAGGCGCTAAAGCGCGCGGATATCGATCAAACGGACCGTTTGGAGGGCTTGATGGCCCAAGGCGGCAGCGTGCTGTTTTTATTGCAGGATGGGCGGTACATGAATCTTATGCGCTCGGATATCCAGCGTGCCCGCGAGCGCGGCCTTCGGCTGTATGCCGCCGTTTCCGGCACGGAGCGGGGCCTGTTTCCTTCCCAGGCGCTGCTGCGGCGCCTGCTTCCGGACGCGGACGTTCAGCCGCTATCCTGCGAAGGGCCGCTTTGCGCGCTAAACGGCGATGAACCGCTGGCGCGGGACGCGGCAGGCGGCCGCGCGTTCATTGTGTACTATGGCGAAAGGGGACTGACGGACTGCCGGAACCTGGCCGTTCCCGCGTTTATTCGCTGCGCGCCGGAAAGCCTGACCGGAAGGGCCGTCGCCGGACAGTTCATGAAAACTGGCCGGTGCGATGTGTTCGTTCCCGCGCATTTTGATATCCTGCCCAAGGTACCGCTTCGGAAGCGGACCATCGCTTCCTACCGGCAGTACGCCTGGCTATCGCAAAAAGCGGGCGAAAAATGTTACGGCATGGCCTGCGATGAACTGTACCGGCGGTGGCCGGAGGCGTTTTTTTCTGTATACGATGAAGAAAACATGGATTTTCCCTGCGGCATTGCGTGGCCCCAAACGCAGGAAAGGGACGGCTGGTACGCAGATTTCTGCGCCCGGCGGGACGCGGCCCTGGGAAACGCGCTGGAAAATATACCGGGAGTAAAGCGGCTGAGCGGTTGGTTCGCGCTGGACACGGGAGAAGAAAAGCCCGTGCCCTGGACGGCCCAGGGAGAAGCGAAGGGAATTCTGGTCCATGGCGTTCTGATCGAAAAAGCGGTGGAAGCGCAAGTGGTCATTTCGGAAAACGAGGCCATATCTCCCCGCCGCCTTGCCGCGGAACAGCGGCAGGAGGGGTGGGGGCTCATATTGAATTATCTTTTCTTTTTGACGCCCCGGCTGGCGGCCCTCTACAACCATTTGCGGGAGGGGCGGCCCAGGGAGCAGACGGCGCTTCGGGGCGGGCACCTGGACTACATGCTCACCCTGCAGGATGGACGGCGGGAGGAGACCTTTCCCCTGTACCGGAAAGCCTGCATGGCGATGTTAAAGGACGGGTCCTTTCGGTTTTTCCATTTCCGCCTGGGCGGCGGCGCGTGCACCGTCAACGGCCAGCCCCTTCGGTGGGAGGCGGACTGTGTGGACGCCCAGAAGCCGGGAAAAATCGCCGTTTACACGCCTTATGCCAGCCGCGGGGACGAGGGCGCGTCCAAGTTTACGTATACCAAAGCGGTGGGGGAAGGAAGAATCAATTTGGTTATCCTTCAGGATCAAATTGCCTGCGTCCGCGACGGGGATGTGCTGCTGCCCTGCATGGGCGCCGTCCTTTCCCTGGAAAAGGAATGGGGCGCCCGGTTCCTTAGCGCCTGCGGGCTTAAGCCGGCGGGCGGCGGATACTATTCCTGGGAGAGCGCGCCAAAGCTAACTGTCACGCTGGACCCGCCGGAGGGCTTTTCGCCGGAGGAATGGGGGAGCGTGCAATGGGCATACGGCGGCGGGCTGACCCTGATCCACAACGGGGAAAACCTTTTTTCGGATGATGCGTCCGCCGCGGCCCACCTGGACAGGGAGGGCTGGGCCTCTCCGCTTTCCAGCCAGACCCAGGAAAGCGATGTGGCGTCCATGGTGCGCCACCCCCGCACCGCCATCGGTTTAACCTGGCAGGGCAAGCTGTTTGCCCTGGTTTTTTCCGGCCGCTCCTCCGTTACCGCCGGGGCGGATTACAGGGAAATGTGCCTGCTGGCCCAAAGGCTGGTGCCGGACGTAAAGGAAATGATGAATGTGGACGGCGGCGGCTCTTCCGTGCTGGGCATGGTGACAAACGGCCGGCTGATCGAATACAGCTGGCCCTCCACTACGCCGGGCACCCCCGCGGGCATGGCGCGGCCCATTCATTCCCTGTTCAAAATACAGCTATAACGCTTAACAAAGAAAAGAAAGGTAGGAACAAAAACCATGATTCTGTTTCCGCAGCCGCAAAGCCTGACCTTGGGCGAAGGCGTGTGCCGCCTTCCATTGAAAGCAGAGTATGACAGCTTGACCACCTTTTTCCGGAAGGTACAATCCGGCCTGCCTGGGATCCGGACGCAGAGCGCGCCAATGCTTAACAGGGAAGAATACCGCATTACGGTGGATGAAAACGGCGCTTTGCTGGAGGCCTCCTGCGATGAGGGGCTGTTTCGCGCCGTTACCTCCTTGCGCCAAATCATGCGCCGCACAGAAGGAAACGTGCCGTATCTGCATATCGAGGATTGGCCCGCCCTGCCCCGCCGGGGATACATGCTGGATATCAGCCGCGGCAAAAAACCCAAGGTGGACACCATAAAGGGAATGATCGATTTCCTGGCGGCCCTCAAATACAATGAATTCCAATTGTATATGGAGGGCGACTGCTTCAAATACGCCGCCTATCCCGCTGAAAACGCGGATTTTGACTGCCTGACGGCGGAGGATATCCGGGAACTGGACCAGTACTGCCGGGAACGCTTCGTCGATTTGGTGCCCAACCAGAATTCCTTTGGCCATATGTATTCCTGGCTCAAAAAGCCCGCCTTCCATCATCTGGGCCTGTTTGAGGGCGACGAGGTGCCCTCCACCCTGAATCCCCTGCTGCCGGAAAGCTTTGAATTTGTGTGCAACCTGTATGCGTCTTTGCTGCCCGCTTTTTCCAGCGAATATGTAAACATCGGCCTGGACGAGGCCTACGGGCTGGGCAAATTCCAAATTGAGGAATACTGCCGGGAAAAGGGCCGGGACGTGGTATTCATGGAATGGCTGAACAAATTGAACGGCCACATTCAAAAAACCTACGGGAAAAAAGTTATGTTCTGGGCGGACATGATCTATAACTATCCCCAAAGCTACCACATGGTGCCCAAGGACGCCGTGGCGCTGGAATGGGGATATGAGCTGATTCAGTCCCAGCGCATGACCGCCCATTGCATTGCCTACCGCGATGCGGGCGTGCGCTACTACGTGTGCCCCTCCGTCAACACCCACGGGGCCCTGTCCGGCCGCATGGACGTGACCACCTTCAACATCCGCACCTGCGCGGAGCTGGCGGTGGAATACGGCGCGGAGGGCCTGCTGCTTACCGATTGGGGCGACGGCGGCCATTCCCAGCCCTGGGTGTGGAGCATGAACCCCATTGCTCTGGCGGGGCAGTATGGCTGGAACACCGGCGCGCCCCAGGATGGAGAAACCTTCAAGGCGGATTTTATCCGAAACGCGGAAACCTTCGTGGACGAATACTTTTTCGGCGGCGTCAAGCTTTCCCGGCTTCTGTACCGTATGGCCAATTATTACCTGCTGGAGCCGGAGCGCGTGCACGTATGCACCATGTGCGCCAAGGAGCTGACCCTGCCCATCAGCCAGACCCG
>CAMOHY010000135.1 GCA_946615495.1 uncultured Clostridia bacterium | reverse complement strand
AAGGCCCTGTGCCGCACGGAAAAGGGCCTGGCCATCGATAAGGAAAACATGATGGTGGTTTCCCCCGACGAAGGCGCCATGCAGCGCAACATCTTCTATTCCTCCGTGCTGGGGCTGGACCTGGGCATGTTCTATAAGCGGCGCGACTATACCACCGTCGTCAACGGCCGCAACCCCATCGTGGCCCATGAATACCTGGGCGCTTCCGTGGAAGGCAAGGATGTGATCGTGGTAGATGATATGATCGCTTCCGGCGATTCCATGCTGGATTTGTGCCAGGAGCTGAAAAAGCGCCGGGCCAACCGCATCTTCGCCGTGTGCACCTTCGCCTTCTTTACCAGCGGCATTGAGGAATTCAATAAAGCCTACAACGAAGGGCTGCTTACCAAGGTTATCGCCACCAACCTGACCTACCGCCGCCCCGAAGTGGAGTCCGCCCCCTGGTTCGTGGAAGCGGACCTGAGCAAATACATTTCCTATATTATCGCCACCCTGAACCATGACCGCACCCTGTCCACGCTGCTCAATCCCTATAACCGCATCAAAAAGCTGCTGGAACGCTATCAATCCGAGCAGGCGGCGGAAGGAATCCGCCTGGTATAAGCAATGAACAAGCAGGATGAAACAGGCATGATTCCTGAACCCAATGGCCCGAAAACCATCGTGCAGTCCGCCAAGGATTTTATGAACGGCGTGCTTTCTCCCCTGAAGGGAAAGGATATGGGCCAGATGGTGGAGGATTTTACTTCCGAAATGACGCTGGTGGCCGAAGGGCTGAGCGAGGACCAGCAGCGCCTGGCCCAGGAAAACGAACGGCTCTCCGCCCAGCAGACCGAGCTGGAGCAGCGGCTTTTGGACGGGCTTCACGACGCGGATGTTGCCATGGACGAAATGAAAAGGGAAATCGCGTCTCTGAAAAGCCGTCTGGACAAGGCCGAAAAGCAAGCCTCGGATAAAAACGCGAAGGAAAAGGACAAAAAAGGCGTCACCGCGGCCCTGCGCCAGGCCACCTGGCTGGTGGCCATCGGGGCCGGCGCTTGGATCATCGTTACCATCATCAATTTATTCAAATAAAGGCTTGGCATTTTCCCATTTCCCGCACGCAAAACGCATGACAGCTTTCCGGAAGGGTTGCTTTTATGCGTTTTTTCTTTTGAAACCGCCGATTGCGGCGCAACCGTGGCAGGCAGGCGGAAAGCGCTTGCGTTTTTTCCCGCCTGCGGGTATAATAGGGCTGGGAATATTCCCAATATGGAAATTTGCAAGGAGGTGGGTCGCTGTGGCCGCCTATCAGGATTTAGTAAAAAAATACGCCAAACGGAAAAAGGACACCTTGATGGATTCCGTCACCGCCGGCCTTTCCTATGCCGACAATTTGGCGGTGGATTTGGGCCTTCTGGATGAAAGCGGCATGATCGACGCCGTGTCCGCCGCCGCGCCCTTTGCCATTATCGCCGTCACCGAGCAAATGAAGGTCATCATGGGCCGGAAAACGGGCAAGGCCGGGTTCAGCGACGCCGTGCAGCGCATGGTGAAAACCGGCGCGGCCATGGGCGTGGGCGCGCTGGCCTCCCTGGCGGGCGGGCCCGCCGCCGCCGTGCCCGCCGCCATAGGCACGCGGGCCCTGCTGAGCCATTATAAAAGCAAATCCCTGCTGGGCGTTCGCGTGCAGGAGCGCACCAGCCGCCTGCGCGCCCTGCGCCAGCAGCGGGAAAACCATCCCGCCGCCGTACCCAGCCGCCCCGCCCTGCCCGCAGGCATGGAGTATTTGGACGAATAAAGCGGTCCTGCCGCTTTGCCCCGCCTTTACTGGCGGGCTTTTTTGCTGTGCGGAATAATTCTTTTTCGTTTTTCCCATACTATGGTCAAAACGGTCGTGGAGGGGGAGAAAATGGAAAAGGATACGTGGGCGCCTCAGCCCTCCGGCGTCATCACCGGCGCATACCGGCAGGACGCCGCGCTGCTTCAGCGCGCCGCCCACGCGCAGGACAGCGAGGACGTGGTGCTGCGGGAATTTGAGGTTCTGGGGCATCCCGCCGCCCTCTTGTATGTGGATGGGCTGACGGACAGTCAGGCGGTGCAGCGTTTTTTGCTGGAGCCGCTGCTGCATGCCGCCGTGCCCGCGCCTGAAACGCCGCTGGACAGCTATCTTGCCCAAACAGTGCTGCCCCTTGCCTCCCTTTCCCCCACGGCCCAGCTTTCCTCCGTTCTTTCGCGGGTGTTCAGCGGCGACGCGGCCCTGATCGTGGACACCATGCCCGGCGCGCTGATTGCCGATGCCAAGGGATTTGTGAAGCGCGGGCTTTCAGACCCCGACAATGAATCCGTAATCGCCGGGCCCCATGAGGGCTTTACGGAATCCCTGCGGGACAACACGGTGCTCATCCGCCGCCTGCTGCGTACGCCCGCCCTGATCTGCGAGGCCATGACCGTGGGCGACAAGGTGCCTGCCCGGCTGTGCCTGATGTACCTAAACGGCATCGCGCGGAAGGAAAACGTGGAGGAAATGCGGCGGCGCATCCGGGGCTGCCGGGTGGACTACGTATCCAGCATGGGCATGCTGGAACAATTGATTGAGGACCGGCCCGCTTCCCTGCTGCCCCAGGCGGCGTCCACCGAACGGCCCGACCGGGCGGTGAGCTTTTTAAACGAAGGGCAAATTGTGGTGCTGCTGGAAAACGCGCCTCAGGCCCTGGCTATGCCCGCGGGCATTCTGCACCTGTTCCACGCGCCGGACGACACGGCCATGCGCTGGCAGTACGGCACGTTCCTGCGCCTGCTGCGCTTGACGGGCATGCTTATTTCTCTTTTGCTGCCCGCCGTGTTTATTTCGCTTACGGTGTTCCATCCGGAGGGCATGTCCCTGTCCCTGCTCACCTCCGTGGTGGAAAGCCAGGCCAAGGTGCCCTTGACTCTCTTTCCTTCCATGCTCATTATGCTGCTCATTTTCAGCCTCATCAACGAGGCAGGGGCCCGCGTGCCCGGCGTGCTGGGGGCCAGCCTGTCCATTGTGGGCGGGCTCATTCTGGGCCAGGCGGTGGTGGAGGCCGAGCTTTTCAGCCCCCTGGTGCTCATTGTGGTAGCCTTAAGCGGCCTGGGCAGCTATGCCGCTCCCTCCTTTTCGCTTACGCTGTCCCTTCGCATCGCTCAATTGCTGCTGGTGATCGGGGCGGGGTTCGGCGGTTACCTGGGCTTTGCGCTGGTGCTTTTTTGCCTTCTTGCCCGGAGCGCAGGCGTTACCAGCCTGAATCAGCCCATTCTTTCTCCCCTGGCGCCCAAGCGGCCCGCCAACCCGGACGCCGCGCTGCGCCTGCCCGTTTGGCGGCAGCGGCTGCGGGGCGCTATTGCCAACCCCTTTCATATGAACCGCGCCTTCGGCCCCATGCGGGCCTGGGACAAGGAGAAGCCATGACAGGAAAGACGGTTTCCTCTGTTTCCACCATGGACGGCCTGCGCGCCCAGCGATGGCAGGCCTTGGGCCGGGACCAAAGCGCCCTGGCCGCCATGAGCGTGTTTGCCCAGCTGTGGATTTCCTTTGCCTTATACCTGTATGGCCATGTGAGCACGCCCGGCGCCTTTTCCCTGCTTTTAACGCTGCCTTACCTGCTCCTGATTTGGTTCATGGGGCGTTTTCTTGCCCGCGGGGCAAAGCAGGGAGAAGACGCCGTAGCCAGCGCGGTGGGGAACAAGGCGGCGAAGGCGTTTTACTTTTTGTTTTCCTTGCTGCACTTTATGGACGCCCAATTGACGCTTTACGCCTTCTGCGCCGTGGCAGGCGATGTGATGCCGGGCCACAGCGCCCTGAGCACCACCCTGGCCGTTGCCCTTTTATGCTTTGCCGCCTTGGACCGGGACCCGGAAAACGTTCTGCCCCGCCTGGCCCGGCTGCTCAAATGGGCCGTCGGCGCGCTGCTTCTCTACTGCGCCCTCATCGCTCTGCCATATGGGAAAACGGCCCATTTTTTTCCGTTGCTGGGCTTTGGGCCTTCCACCATCGGAAAGGGAGCCTTCTGGCTCTGCGGCGCGGTCAGCGGCGGCGTTTGGCCCCTGATTCTGCCGCAAAGCGGGGAAATTCAGCGCCTTATGGCCCAAAAGCCGCGCATTTGCCTGAAGCCCTGGCTGATATCCGTGGGAGCGGGGCTTGCCATGTATGGGCTCAGCGTGTGGCTTTTGCCCGTTTACGCCATGGCCCGGCCCCAAAGCCTGGGCTGGCGGATGCTCGCCGTCACTCACATGACCCCTTCCGTGCCCGCCTGGAGCATGGAGGTGATGGGCCTGTTTTTGCTGCTCCTTTTATCGCTCGCCCACAGCGTTTTCCTTTCTGCCAAGCTGATAGAAAGAGGGGCGGGAAAAAAGAAGCGCATTCGCTTTCTGCCGCTGCTGCTTTTGCTGCTGCTCTGCCCCGCGAGCATTTTGAAGCTTCCTTCCATTAACCTTTTTCTCGTGTCCGCCGCGCCGCTTCGGGGCGTGGCCGCGCTGGGGCTGCTGGCCGCGCTGTGCCTTTGCAGCCTAATGAAACGAAAAAAAGAAAGCGCTGCGGAGGACCGGGTATGAAGCGCTGTATCCCATTGCTGCTCATAAGCTGCCTTCTTTTATGCGGCTGCGCCGACCGCCAGGTGGAGGAAGAACTGCTGGTGATCGTGCTGGCCATAGACCAGGCGGACTCAGGCAAAGTTTCCGTGGCGGTAAAGGTGCCCGCCAATTCCTCCGCCGCGGGCGGCGGCAGCGGCGGCCAGGAGCAGGACCAGGCGGGCTATATGCAGCTGGAGGCCACGGGGCAAAGCTTTTCCGACGCCGTTTCCATGCTGAACGCCACCACGCCCCGGCAATTGAATTTTTCCCAGGTCCGGGAGATCGTTATCGGCGAAGCGGCGGCAAAGCAGCCGGATTTTGGCCCGCTCCTCCAGCAGATTGACGCGCTGCCCCGCTTCCGCTGCTCAGCGGCCGTTATCATCTGCCGGGGAAGCGCCCTAAGCTTTTCCGAAAAGCAAAAGCCCTACGTGGGCATGCGCCTGAGCCGCTACGCTGAAAACACCCTGGCCAATTACGCAGGCAAGGGCTTTACTCCCAGCACCGACCTTTGCAGCGGCGTGCGGGATTTGGGGTGCGGCTTCCGGGATCCGCTCTTCATTTTAGGCGCAGTGAACGATTTTTCCGCGTCCCAGGCGCCTGGAGAAAACAACTCCCTTTCCGCCCAGGCGGGTTTTCTTCCCCGAAAAAGCGCCGAGCCGGTGGAAACCTTCGGCGCGGCGGCCACCGATGGCGTTTGCGTCAGCGGCTGCCTGACAGGCTATGAAATGGCGCTGATTCATTTGCTCCAGGGCCACGTGGAGGCGCTGTCTATCCAGCAAAATGGCACGGCGCTGCATATCACTTCTTCCTTTCCCGCCGCCCTGCGGGTGGATTTGTCCGCCCGGCCCGCGGTGCTGGGCCTGTCGCTCCAATGCAGCGCGCAGTATCCGCCGGGGTATGCGCCGGACGAAGAAGCGCTGCAAAACAGGCTCAGGGAGGACCTGACCGGCCTCCTGCGCCACTTGCAGGCCCTGCGCTGCGATGGGATTGGATTTGGGGACGCGGCGGTGCGTCAGTTTTTGACCGTGCAGGATTGGGAACGCCTGCAATGGAGAAGGGTTTATTCCGAGGCTTTGGTTCAGGTGGAGGTAGACGTGCGCTGCCGGGAAATGTGATTCTTCCTACAGCGCGCTGATGGCTAAAAGCGCGCCATAGCCCGGCGGCCCCAGCAGCAAAACAGCGCAGAGGTTTACCGCGTTCAGCCCCGCCCCGCCCAGGCTGCCTCCCACCGCCAGCAGCGCCAACGCCCAAAACACCCGCCGCGTCCAGCGGTACCACCTGCTGCGGGGCGAAGACGTAAGGGCTACGCCAAGCATTATCAAAATCATCGCCGCCGTCAGCGCCACCATGACCCAATGCTCCTGAGACATACCCATCCCTCCCCTGGATGCTATGCGCGATGATTGACATTTATGCGCGGCGGGTGTAAAATAATTTGGTATTCTTGCCATGGTTTGGAGGTATTGGCTATGGGCATCATCCCATCCCGAAATTTGGAAGATCAACGCCGGGAAGAAAACGGCGTCGTGTACTTTGACCGGGGCACCGTGACCGGCAAAAACGGCCGCAAGTACGACCGCTTTGCGATTCAAACCCATTTCGTCCAGCGGGGCGAAAGCCAGAAGGAACTGGTGGAGAAATACGTGCGGCCATTGTACCAGGAGGGCGATGTGCTGTCCTTCGGCGCGAAGGTGATGTGCATGTGCGTGGAAAGCGT
>CAMOHY010000134.1 GCA_946615495.1 uncultured Clostridia bacterium | reverse complement strand
CCCGGATGGAGGGCGCGGCGGTGAGCAGCACCCCCAGCCGGTCCACGCCTACGCCCAGGCCGCCGGTGGGCGGCATGCCGATTTCCAGCGCGTTCAAGAAATCCTCGTCCACGCCGTGGGCTTCTTCGTCGCCCTGAGCCTTCAAGGCCGCCTGGGCCTCAAAGCGCTGGCGCTGGTCGATGGGGTCGTTCAGCTCGGAGAAAGCGTTGCCATGCTCCCGGCCCAGAATAAAGATTTCAAACCGTTCGGTATAGGCGGGGTTGGTGGGCATCTTCTTGGCCAGCGGAGAAATTTCCACGGGGTGGCCGTAAATGAAGGTGGGCTGCACCAGGTTTTCTTCCACATATTCGTCGAAGAACAGGTTCAGAATATCCCCCTTCTGATGGCGCTTTTCATAATGAATTTTGCGTTCGTCCGCCGCGGCCCGCGCTTCCTCCAGGGTATGGATTTCATCAAAATCCACGCCGGAATACTTTTTCACCGCTTCCACCATGCTCATGCGGGCGAAAGGCTTTTCCAAATCGATGGTCACATCGCCATACTGCACCATGGCGGAGCCGTTCACGGCCTTGGCCACATAACGGAACATATCCTCGGTAATGTCCATCATGCCGTGAAAATCGGTAAAAGCCTGATACAGCTCCAGCATCGTGAATTCCGGATTGTGCTTGGTATCCATGCCCTCGTTGCGGAACACGCGCCCGATTTCATACACCCGGTCAAACCCGCCGACGATCAGGCGCTTCAGGTGCAGCTCCAGCGCGATGCGCAGGTACATATCAATATCCAGCGTGTTGTGGTGGGTAATGAAGGGCCGGGCAGCCGCGCCGCCCGCCTGGGTATGCAGCACAGGCGTTTCCACTTCCATAAAGCCGCGGCTTTCCAGGAAGGCGCGCAGGGCGGAAATAATTTGGCTGCGCTTACGGAAGGTTTCCCGCACTTCGGGGTTTACCACCATATCCAGGTACCGCTGGCGATAGCGCAGGTCCATATCCGTCAGGCCGTGAAACTTTTCAGGCAGGGGCTTTAAGCACTTGGCCAGCAGCTTTATTTCCTCGGTGTGGATGGAGATTTCACCGGTCTTGGTTTTAAACACCTTGCCCTTGACCGCGATCACATCGCCGATATCCATTTCCTTAAAGGCGGCGTAGGCTTCCTCCCCCACGTCGTCCTTACGGATATAAAACTGAATTTCTCCCGCGGTATCCAGCATGTGGGCAAAGGACGCCTTGCCCATGATGCGGCGGGTCATCATCCGGCCAGCCAGCGCCACGGTCTTTCCCTCAAAGGCGTCGTAATCGGCAATGATCTGGCTGCTCTTGGTGTCCACCTCGGCCTTGGTAAGCAGGTAAGGGTCATGGCCGTTTTCCCGCAGGGCGGCCAGCTTATCCCGGCGAATCTGTTCCTGTTCAGAATAGGAAGGTACGTTTTGTTCCTGCGCCATCAAAAAAACCTCACTTCATTGGTAGGATAAAAAATCAAATGCGAATCTCCAAAACGCGGAGCTCATAAGGGCCGTCCGGGGCTTCCACGGTGACCACTTCATTGGCCTTGTGGCCCAGCAGCGCGGAGCCAACGGGGGATTCATTGGAAATTTTATTGTTCATGGGGTCGCTTTCGCGGGCGCCAACGATGGTAAATTCCTCTTCGTCGCCCTCGTCCAGATACAGCACCCGCACGGTGGTGCCCACGTTCACCGCGTCGGTGGACACGTTTTCGTCGTCAATGACCACCACGTTGCGCAGGGCATTTTCCAATTCCACAATGTCCGCTTCCAGCTTGGCCTGCTCGTCCTTGGCTTCGTCGTACTCGGCATTTTCACTCAAGTCGCCAAAGCCGCGGGCGATGGACAGATGCTCGGCCACTTCGGCGCGGCGCACCGTGGTCATATATTTCAGCTTTTCCTCCATTTGGCGCAGGCCTTCGGCAGATACGACCGTTTTATTGCTGTGTTCATACGTTTCGCTCATGATGGTCTTCTCCTTTTCTTTACGGGGTTCATTCAGAAATTTATGGTTCAAAGCCTTCAAAGATCACAAGGTCGTAGCGTCCGCGCAATCTTTCAAAGTCTTTTTTCGATTTCACCGTCCACGCCGCAAGCACGGGATGGAACAGCCGCCGAAGCACGCGGAAGGAAAGGTTTCTTTCCGTCCGGTGGTCGTAGGCCACAAAATCGGGACGGGACACGGCGTTCATCAGCAGATACGCGCCCAGGGCGTACAGGAAATTGGGGTATCCTTCTCCAAGCTTGGCGGGATCATAGGATAATTGTCCGCGAATCACCTGGGGAGCATGGCGGCGAAAATACCTTAGCATCCGAGGATCAAAGGACTCTACGCACCAGAAGCCGGGGTAGCCCCGCATTTCCTTTTCCAGCGCCGCCGGAAGCTTCCGCCAGGCTTTTGCGCCGCTCTTCATTTCTATAATGAGCGGCGTATGAAACGGAGCGACGGAACGCAGCACCTCCTGCAAGGAAGGCACGCGCTCTATGGAACCCAGCAGCGGCAGGGAACAGACCTCGCTGAGCGTTAAGCCGCCGATTTTCCTGTCCACGCCGCACATGCGCTGAAGCGACGCGTCGTGCATCACCGCCAAACGGCCATCCCTGGTCAAATGCACGTCCAGCTCGATGCCGTATCCTTTTTCAGCCGCCCGCAAAAATGCCCCCAAGGAATTTTCCGGCAGCCTGCCCCCATGCAGCCCGCGATGGGCATACGGCCTGCGGGGAATGAGCGCGCCGCGCTTTCTTTTGCCCAAAAGCCTGGGCGAAAGAAGGAAAAGATACAGAGCGAACAGCGCTGCCAAGCCCATCAGCAGCCACACCATGCTTTCCGCCCCTTTCCGCCGTCACCGCGTCCAACCCAAAGAACGCCTTTTCCGGCGTTACCGCATTATTATATCGCAAAAAAACATCAAATGCAACCGTTCTCCTTTCCCTTTCCTGGAAAATTACGCTTTTTTCTGTGTTTTTTCTTTCCGCCTGCATGGAGGCATGGCGCCGGACATAGGATAAAGGGACAGGAGGCGGTCACCATGATAAAACCGACGCAGCAAGCCGAACAAGGTCATGGAGAAGAAAAAGAAGAATCGGCCTTTTCCTCTGTGAAAGCCTTTAAAAAAAATTGGGGAGAAAAGCTTGCCCGGAATATGGCTCTATCTGGCATGCTGGTGCTGACGCTTACGGCAGTAAGAAACGCAAAGCTGCCCAGCGGGGAAACCGTGCTCACAGCGGTAAAGCAATTGGTGGACGCCGGTTGGGACGAACAGGTGGGAAAAATCAGCTTTGTGAGCACCCTGCTGCCTGAATCCGTGGCTGTTTTTTTCCAAACGGCACCGCAGGGAGATTACCTTGCGCCCTGCTTTGGCGCTTTGCAGCACGCTTGGACAGAGCAGGAGCCGTACCTTGGCTATTTAGCTCCGGACGACAGGGTGTACGCCATCGCGCCGGGCCAGGTGATGAGCCTGTCCCACGGTGAGGATGAAGAGAAGGTTCTCCGCATCCGCCAGGAGGACGGCCTGGAAACGCTGTATTACAACCTGGCCGCATCCGCAGTCCAGGAGGGCGACAGGGTGACTGCCTCCACCTGCCTTGGCACGGCCTTGCCCCAGGGCGTCATAATCGAGGTGCGGCAGGCGGGCCGGGCCATTGACCCCACAAGCAGCCTGTCGCCCCGCGGCGAGGACGCGCTATGACCATCCGCTTGAGCTCCTTCCGGCTGCGCGTTCACCCGCTGCTGCCTTTTTTATGGCTTTTTGCCTGCGCCACCGGCGCGGGAATACGGCTTTTGCCTATGCTGCTGGCTCTATTGCTGCATGAAAGCGGCCACCTCATCGCGGCCAAATGCCTGCAAATGCCCCTTGAGGAAGTGGAGCTGACGCCCTTTGGCGGCCTAATCACGCTGGGAAACCAGGATGCCGCCTCCCCAGCCGCCCAATTTTTGCTGGCCCTGGCCGGTCCGCTGTTCAGCTTTTTCGGCTGCCTGGCCGCCGGAGCGCTGTACCGGCGCGGACAGGTTTCCTTTCCCTTTGCTTCCGTTTTTGCCCGCGCCAATTTGCTGCTGCTTTTATTCAATTTGCTTCCCGCGCTGCCGCTGGACGGCGGCCGCATGCTGCAAGCGGCGCTGAGCCGTTTTTTCCCGCTCGCGGCGGTGAAACGGGTTTTATCCGCCGCGGCGTATGGATGGGGAGCGGCTTTCTGCGCGCTTACGCTCATTTTCGCTTTTCAGGGCCGCATCGTGCTTTCCCCCGCCTTCGCCGGGCTGTACCTTATTTATGCCGCGGCTTCCGAAAACCGGCAGGCCACGGCCCGCTACGTTACGGCGCTGATCGCCCGGCGCACAAGGCTTGAAAAAAATGAAGTGCTGCCCATTCAGGCCATGGCGGCGGGAAGCGATTTGCCCGCCGGAAAGCTGCTGGGCAGGCTGCATCCCGGAAAATACCACATGATTCACGTCCTTTCCCGCGATGGGATGCGTTTGCTGGGCGAAATTGATGAAGAAACGCTGTGCGAAGCATGCCTCAGCCATCCGGGCACGCCGCTTTGCGAAATCCTGAATAAAAATAGGCGCGGACCGCGTTGAGGCGGGTCCGCGCTCAGCGCATCGACGAAGTCGATGCGCTGCCATCGAAAGTCTGCAAGCAGTCTTTCGATGGGAACATCGATTTGCTGTAAAATGGCATTTCCAGGCAGTTCAGCCTGGAAATGCTCATTTTACGGCCGCAAATTGATAGAGGAAGCGGCTTTCAGCCGCTCCTCGGCGACGTACATGCCGCCGCCTGCGGATTGTTGATGAAAGGGCTGCGGCCCTTTCATACTTTCCTGGGGTTTGTCGTGAATCTGGACGCGGACCGCGTTGAGGCCGGTCCGCGCTTTAGGCTGTAGTTTTGGCGTATTTAATTTTTTTGAAAGATAAAATACATGCCCATGTTGGCGGCGGACACGTCCTCCAGCCGCAGCGCCACCAGGCCGGGCTGAATGATTTCCAGCTTTTTGCCCTGATTGGTATTGTATTCTGTGCGGCAGAGCGGGTCCAGAATATAAAGCTTTTCACTGTCCACGTGAGCCAGGAGCAGGTAATGGCCTGTGTTTGTAAACGCGCCGCCCCGCGCCGCGTGGCCCACCACCGTGGCGCCGTTCCGCAGGGCCTCCAGCGCGGCGGCGTAGTCCCCGGTAGCGGTCAGGGTAACGCCGTATATCCTGGCGATCTCATACAAAAAGCCCGTGCCTGTTCCCTGAGATTCGCCCCGGCTGTATACCCCGGCTTGATTATTGCCGGTGGCAAAGTCGCCAAAGACAAGCGGCAGGAAGCGCACGAAATCCCGCGGCGTCGTGAGCACATAGCGGGCGTGATGCTTAATGCACTTAAAGCCGTTCAGGGAGCAGGGGCAAAGGGAATACTCCTGCTTGGCGGCGGAGGCGATTATGGCTATTTCCTCCTCCGGCAGCAAATTGGCAATGGCCATTGCGCCCGCCGTTGGCCCGCAGCCCCCATCCCGAAACGGACGGCGGGAGGGCGTTTCGTTTCTTTCATACGCCAAGCCCCCCCAAAGGGGGTCGTTTTGCGCGTAATAACGCATTTGCCCCTTGCCCGGCACATCCACCAAACCGGAATACTGCTCCTCCTGGGCAAAAAAAGCTTCTGTTAAGGACAAATCATCCGCAAAAGAAACATGCGCGCTTTTCCCCAGAAAAACGCACACGCACAAAAGCGCGGCCATGATCCTGCTGAGAAAATCGCGCATGCTGCTCCATCCCCGCCCCCTGGGGGCGGATGTTTATCATTTTATTCTTCTTCCTCTTCTTCGGGAAGCTCGGCGTTGTGATACACTTCGGTCACATCGTCGTTATCATCCAGCATATCCAGCAGCTTCTGCACCTTGTTCAGGGTATCGGGGTCGTCAATGGCCACGGTGTTCTGCGGGATCATCTGCTTATCGGCGGACAGGAAAGCGTACCCGGCCTTTTCCAGCTGCTCGCGCACGGCGGAAAAATCGTTGGGCGCGGTGTAAATTTCAAAGACATCCTCTTCCGTTTTCATGTCCTCCGCCCCGGCATCCAGAGCGGTCATCATCATTTCGTCCTCGTCCATGCCGGGCTCGCGCTCGATCACGATAACGCCCTTATTGTCAAACATGTAGCTCACGCTGCCGGGCGTGCCCAGAGAGCCGCCGTTTTTATCGAAAATATGGCGCACATCGCTGGAGGTGCGGTTGCGGTTATCGGTAACGATCTGGGCGATAATGGCCACGCCGCCGGGAGCATAGCCTTCATAGGTGATTTCTTCATAGGTAGCGCCCGTGCCTTCGCCGGCGGCCT
>CAMOHY010000133.1 GCA_946615495.1 uncultured Clostridia bacterium | reverse complement strand
CCCCCAGGGCAAAGCCCAGCAGCTTGTCCACCTCTTCGCCCTTGGCGGTGAGCATGATAATGGGCGTCATGGAAATGGCCCGGATATCGGCGCACACCTGGGTGCCGGTGCGCCCCGGCATCATAATATCCAGGATTACCAGGTCCGGCCGCATGCGCTGGAACGCTTCCATCACATCGTCGCCCCGGAACACGGAATATACCTCGTAATCCTCCCTGGTTAAATAGATGCGCAGCGATTCATGAATGCCGATTTCGTCGTCGGCGATCAGGATCAATTTCTTTTTGTTCATGGCTTTTTCCTCCCATGGCCGTTTGTACACAAAGATTATATCATAACGCCCGCCGCCTAACCCTACGGGAGCCGGCGGGACGGACAATCTGCCTATGGCAGATTTCCTCGTTATTATATCACCCTTTCTTTCCCGCCCGCAAGTGCTGCCACAGAAACGCCGTTTTCTAAGGCGCAAAAAGCCTGCCGTTCTTTTTCTTCCGCTTTGGGCATAAGGTGGCCGGGGGAGGGATCGGGATGGGATACGCGTGGGCGTTTGGGGCGCTGGCGGGAGCGATGATGGCGTTTCCGCAAGAGGCGGCGGCGGCGGCGGCCCAGGGGCTTTGGCTGTGGGCGCGGGCCATCGCGCCGGTGCTGGGGCCGTTCATGGCCTGCATGCTGATGCTGACCAGCCGGG
Organism: uncultured Clostridia bacterium; assembly: GCA_946615495.1. Taxonomy (GTDB): domain Bacteria; phylum Bacillota; class Clostridia; order Christensenellales; family Aristaeellaceae; genus RUG563. Next base: position 5,633 of record CAMOHY010000133.1, on the reverse strand, counting down.
TGAAAGGCGGAATATGGTTCAGATACGCGCTGGGCTGGCTGTGCGGCTCTCCCGGCGGGGCGCGGCTGATGCAGGAGGCGGGGCTGAAGGGCTCCCTGGCGCTGCGGTCCGCCGCCATAACGGGCACCATGAGCCCCATGTTTTTCCTGGGCACGCTGAGCGCATGGCTGGAAAGCCCGTCCGCGGGCCGGCTGATTCTGGCATGCCACATCGCGGGGGCGCTGCTGACGGGGCTTTGCATTGCCGTAAAGGAAGAATGGACGGCGCCGAGGCCGTCGCCCATGGCGCTGGGAGCGGCCCTGCGGGAAAGCGCGCTGGCGCTGCTCACCGTGGCCCTGTGCATGATGCTGGGCTGCGTTGCGGCGCGGATGGCGCGCTGCGCCTTTCCCCGCTTGCCTGCGTGGGCTGGAGCGGGCATTCAGTGCGCTTTGGAGGTGACGGCGGGGGTGAAAAGCCTGATTGCCCTCCGCACTCCGTTTGCCGTGCCCCTTTCCTGCGCCGCCTGCTCCTTTGGAGGGCTTTCCATCCTGCTGCAAAACGCCGCCTTCTGGCAGGAAAGCGGCGTAAAGCCTGCGCAGCTGCTTTTGCTCAGGCTCGTGCACGCGGCGCTGTCCGGCTTGCTGTGCTGGGCCTGGGCCGCAGCCTGCGGCATGCTGTGAGCTGCCGGAAAAAATGCAAACAAAAATCCCGCCCCATAAGGGCGGGATGAAAAGCTTTTGTTTTAGTCCATCAGGGCCAGCATGGAATTGACCAGGCGCTGGTGAGCGGCGGAGTTGTAATTCAGGGAAGTGTAGCGGCTGGAATAGGTGTAATTGCAGCGGCTGCAGAAGTAGAGCACCAGGTTGGTGTCGTCCCCGAAGGTCTCGGCCAGGTTGATGGGCTGGTTTTTGTTCATGCGCAGGGCCTGCAGGGTTTCGGGCTCATACTGCGTCAGATCGTTGATGCGGTTGAGCACGGTGAAGAATTCCAGGGTGATATCGAACTTGGAGGTATCGGCCAGCTTGTAGTCCACGGTCAGGTAGCCGTCCCGGATGGTCAGGGTCAGGTTGCCGACGATGTACATATTGGAGGCCACCAGTTCATAGGTCTGCACGCCGTCCTTGGAAGCGTCGAAGGGCGTGAACATGTACCACAGATCGGTGTTGTAGGGATACAGGTTCACATCGCGCAGCCGGGGACCGAAGGCGCACACGGTGTTGTTGTTCATGGTGAGCACGCCCAGCTTTTCGGTGCGGGTGTGGGAAGGATCGTTCTGGCACACATACAGCTTTTCGCCTTCCTCGGTGAGGGTGGGCTGCTTGGTGATGGTGCCCTTGTCCCACTTATGGCCCAGCGGGGGAATGGTTTCCGTCTTGGTATGGGCGGAATTGATGCGGCAGGTGTACACGCGGGTGCCGGGTTCTTCACAGGTGGCGGGCTTGGTCACTTTGCCGTTGTCCCAATCGTGGGCGTTGGGGTCCGCGGGGATGGATTCCGTCTTGGTGTGGGCGGAATTGACGGTGCAGGTGTAGGTGCGCACGCCGGGCTCGGTGCAGTTGGGAGCCTTGGTAATCCGGCCGCTGTCCCACTTATGGGCGGTGGGCACGGCGGGGATGGCTTCGGTGCGGGTGTGTGTGGGGTCGTTCTGGCAGGTGTAGGTGCGCACGCCGGCGTTGGTGCAGTCGGGCTCGCGGGTCACCTTGCCGCTGTCCCACTTATGGCCGATGGCGGGCACGGACTGAGTTTCCTTGTGGGAGGAATCGTTCCGGCACACGCGGGTGTTTTCGCCGGGCTTTTCGCAGGTGGGCTCAGTGGTGCGAGCCCAGGGGCCCCAATCATGGCCCAGGGCGTCCACATCGCGGTTTTCCACATGGCTGCTGTCGCGCTTGCACACGCGGGTTTCAACGCCCTTGGCGGTGCAGGTGGCGGGCTTGGTCACGTTCCAGCTGCCCCAGTCATGGCCCAGGGCGGGCATGGTCACATCGGTGGTGCCGCCGTTATAGCCGCACACCTTGCAGATGCTGGTGTCCTGCCGCAGGCCGGCGGTCAGGCAGGTGGGGGCGGTAATCACGCGGCTGCTGGTTTCAAACTGGTGGCCGATGGCGCTGATGGTCTCGGTGCCCACGAAACGGCCGCAGGCGTCGCAGTACTTATCCTGGTGGCCGGTGTCGGTGCAGGTGGCGTTTACCCGGTTGCGGTAGCTGAAGGGGCCCTTGTGCTGGGTGCCGTCCGGGCAGGGATCCGTGCCCTCCGCAGCCGCGCCTACAGCCACACACAGCATCAGGGCAAGAACGGCGGCGAAGAAAAGAATCCGGCGGATGCAATCTTTTTTATTCATCCTGAATCTTCCTCCTTAAAATTGCGTCGGCGAAATCAGGCGTTCGGCCGACAAGTTCTTATAATTTGAAGAACCGCGTCCGATCTTCCGCAGAAGCGGGACTGAATCCGCGCCGGCGCCGTCCGCCCATCCTGCCTTCCAAACGGGGAAGAAAAGGAAGCGGAATCAAGGGGACAGCAGGGAAAATTCGCCTGATTCTTCACGTAAAAATATACCACAGATATTAGGAAATTGTCAACAGTTTCCCTTAGTCATTTACAAAAAAATTACAAAAGTTTTTATAAAAGTATCGACTTTGTGAAATAACGCAGAATTTTTGGGCAATTTGAGCCGCCGCAGGCAAGCGGGAGGAAACGCGCGCATAAAATGATAAAACGGAGGGAGCAAAAGGACGGGGGAGATGAAAATGAGAGCATGCGGGAAAGGAACGGGGAAAAGCGGCCGGTGGCGGCTGATAAGAATTCTTTTATTGGCGGCGGCGGGGCTGGCGGCCCTGGGCCTGCTGCTGGAAAAAAACATGGAATCGGTGATTCTGGACATGGCTTACGCGCGGGCGGAGGCCATGGCCGTGGAATATATGCACGAGGCCGTGCGCGACGTGATGGGCGACGAAATTACCTATCAGGACATGATGAACGTGCGCACGGACAGCGCGGGCAAGGTGACGATGCTCCAGGCGAACGCCGTGCGCATGAACGAATTGGCGGCCTTTACCGCCCTGCAGGCCCAGGCCCGGCTGGAAAGCGCCGAGGCGCAGAGCGTGTCCATTCCGCTGGGGGCGGCCCTGGGCATTCCCTTTTTTTCGGCGCTGGGGCCCCGCGTCCGGGTGCGCATCGTGCCGGTCAGCGCGGTGTCCGCCGCTTTTTCCACGGAATTTGAATCCGCGGGCATCAACCAGACGCGGCACAAAATCTATCTTTCCCTGCACACCGTGGTGCGCCTGGTCATTCCCAGCGGGGCGCGGCAGGTGTCCCTGGGCAGCCAGGTGCTCATCGCCGAATCCATCATCGTGGGGGAGGTGCCCCAATCCTACGTGCAGGTGCCGGATATGGGCGACGCGCTGAATTTTGCCATTCCGGACGGCTGAACGCGGTAAAAATGCCCCGAAAATGGGTTTTAATAGAAGAAAAGATGTAAAAAATCAATTTCTTTTGGTAGGAAAGTATACACTTTGCTTGACAGGCGGGCTTTCTTGAACTAAAATATGAAATAAAGTGGATTAATTTTTCCCCGGCGCAAAAGCGCCTGCGGAAGGAGGGAAGGGCAATGAGGTTTGCCCGCAGATTATTGCGGTACACAGGAGCGCTGCTCCTGCTTATGGTTCTTGTATGTGTTCCCGCCATGGCGGAGGATAACGACCCGGTGACCTTTACCATCCAGGCTACGCCCCAGAGCCTGACCGGCCCAGGGGAAATCAGCGTGTCTTTGCGCGTATCCAATCCCAGCGATACGGATATGATCGCCCCCGTTACGCTGTATGACCCGGATGGCAACGTGGTTTCCTCCTTTGGGGACGGCGGCTCCTATGTGCTCAAATCCGGCGATTCCCGGTCCTGGGAGGGCAAATGGAACGTGACCCAGGCCCAATTGGACGCGGGCGCCGTGGCCTATACCCTGCGCTATCACCTGGAGGATGAATCCGGCGCCCTGGTGGAATTGAACCGCCAGGCCGTGGCCCATGTGGAATTTATGGGCGAAAGGGTGAACCTGGCCGTCACCCGCACCATCAACCCGCAGGTGGTCCGTTCCGGCGGACAAGCCAACGTGACCTACGAACTGTACAACAACGGCAACGTGGAATTGACGGATATCCGGGTGCAGGAAAATATTACCAAAACAGCCAAAACGGTCAAATCCCTTCCCGCGGGGGAACGCACCACCGTTTCCTTCTCCACCCGCATCGGCAACGCCGATTTGACCAGCAACGCCGCCATTACCTATAAAGCCAAGGGAAGCGCCCAGACGCTCAAGGAAACCGTGGAGGACGCAGTCATCCCCAAGGCAAACCCTAATTTGAAGATTGAACTGTCCACCCCCACCCAGGGCGTGAACGTGGGCGAAGCCGCCACCTTGGTTATCACCTTTACCAACGCCGGCAACGTGTCCTACTCCAACGTAACGGTGACGGAGCAAAAGCGCGGGGAGATTTTGACCAACCTGTCCATTCCCGCCGGCGCCACCGTGACGGAGCAGAAGGAATTCATCCTCATGGAGCCCACGGATTTTAAAGTGACCGCTACGCTGCCGGACAATACGGGCGAAACCCGGACCCTTAGCTCCAACGAATTGCGCGTTGGCGTGTTTGACCCGGAAAAGCAGCTGCTGCTCACCTTGAATTTGACCTGCGACCAGGAAACGGTGCCCCAGGTGCCGGCTGACGTAAAATTCCACCTGACCGTTACCAACAACAGCAACATCAAAGCGGAAAAAATCGCTATCACCCACGGCTCCACCGCCATCTATACCATTTCCGCCCTGGAGCCGGGCGAAAGTGCCGTGCTGGACCGGGATGTGCGCATTTCCCAGGCGGGCCAGTTCCGCTTTACCGCTTCCCTGAAGGATTCCCTGAACAATACCGTCACCTTTGATTCCAACACCATCCGGGTGTCCATTGACAGGACCACCCCTGCGCCCACCGAAGTGCCCCTGGCCACGGTGGCCCCGCCGGTGCTGGTAACGCCCTCCCCGGCGGATCCGCTCATGGGCCAGGGGCGCAACGCCCTGCTGACCGCGGCGGTGGCGCTGGGCGCGCTGTTTGGGGTGGCGCTGGTGCTGTTTGCCGTGAGCACCGTTATCCGCATGCGCAAGAAGAGTAAATCCAAAGCCGCTTATGACCATTTGGACCTGGCGGAGCGCAGGGACTATACGGAACCCGGCGACCACGAATTTGACGAGGCCGTAGAGGAAGAAATCGAAAGCCGGGAAAACGCCGTTGAGGAAGCGGCGCCTGTGGTGCTGCCCCATGAAAAGGTGCTTAGCAGCGCCGCCGAGGCCGGAGAAAACGAAGCGCCCGCCGCTGGCAATATGCCCGACACCGACGGCGAGGGCGGCTACCGGCTCAGCCGCGAAGAAACCAAACCGGAAGCGCCGTCTTCCATTGAAGCCCCCAAAACGGTCCAGCTGACGCTGGACCCGGTGGAGGATGAAGCAGCGGAAGCCGCGAGCGAAGAGCCCAAGCGCCGCCGCCGCCGTTCTTCCCGCAAGGAGGATGGGGAATAATCCCTGAATGTGATCTGATACTATTCTTCTTATAGAACGCGGATAGTATGAAGCCCCGCTGGAGACCGTCCCCGGCGGGGCGTTTGTATAGAAAGGA
>CAMOHY010000132.1 GCA_946615495.1 uncultured Clostridia bacterium | reverse complement strand
TGGACGGCCACGGCAATTTCGGCTCCATCGACGGCGACAGCGCCGCCGCCATGCGCTACACCGAAGCGCGCATGGCTCCCCTGGCCCTGCAAATGCTGCGGGACATTGAAAAGGACACCGTGCCCTTCCGCCTGAATTTTGACGACACCTTAAAGGAACCGGACCTGCTGCCCGCCCGCTTTCCCAATTTGCTGGTAAACGGAGCCAGCGGCATCGCCGTGGGCCTGGCCACCAATATTCCGCCCCATAACCTGCGGGAAGTGACGGAAGCGGTCTGCATGCAGATCGATAACGAAAACATTTCCCTGGATGAGCTCATGCGCGCCGTGCCGGGGCCCGATTTTCCCACCGGCGGCATTTTGCTGGACACGCCGGAAATCCGCGCCGCCTACGAAACGGGCCGCGGCAAGCTGACCGTCCGCGCGAAGGTGACCACCGAGCCCGGTCCCGCCGGCCGCACGCTGCTGGTGATTCACGAAATCCCCTATGGCGTGGCCAAGGCCCAGATGCTGGAAAAAATATTAAAGCTTTCTGAGGAAAAGAAGGCGGCCCTGGGCTGCATTCACGATATCCGGGATGAAAGCGACCGCACCGGCATGCGGGCCGTGATCGAGCTGAAAAAGGAAGCCAATCCCCAGAAAGTGCTGGCGTATCTGTACAAGTACAGCGATTTGCAGGTCACCTTCGGCGTCAATATGGTGGCCGTGGCGGCGGGCAAGCCGGTGCAGATGGGGCTGAAAACCGTCATCGGCCATTTCATCCGCCACCAGAAGGAGGTCGTCACCCGCCGCACAAGGTATGACCTGGAGCAGGCCAAAGCCCGCGCCCATATTTTGGAGGGCCTCATCGTCGCCGTGGACCATTTGGATGAGGTAATCGCCCTCATCCGGGCCAGCAAAAACGGCAAGGAAGCCAAGGCCCGCCTGATGGAGCGCTTTTCCTTTACCGACGTGCAGGCCCAGGCCATTTTGGATTTGCGCCTGCAGCGCCTGACCGGCCTGGAAATTCAGGCCCTGCGCAAGGAATACGCCGATATTCTAAAGCTCATCGATACCTTAGAGGGCATTCTCAAGAGCGAAAAGAAGCTTGTCGCCGTCATCAAAAAAGAACTCCGGGAGATCGCGGACCAATTTGGCGACGACCGGCGCACCCAAATCGTCAAAGAAGAGGCGGAGGACGCCGCCCCCATCGTGGAGGAAGCGCCCGCGCCGGAGGAGGCCGTGGTGTTCCTCACCCGCGGCGGCCAGCTGCGCCGCATGGCGCCCCGCGCCTTTGAAAAGCTGGATATGCCGGAAAAGGAAAGCGATATGGCCCGCTATCTGTTCCGCACGCAAACGGACCATACGCTGTACTTTTTCACCAATCTGGGCAATTGCTATCCGCTTTCCGTGGGAGCGCTGAATGAGACCGCGAAGCCGCGGGAGCGGGGCGGCGGCCTTACCAGCGTGCTGGCCGGGCTGGAAAACGGCGAAGAATGCGTTTCCCTGCTGCTGATGACCCCCGGCAGCCTGAGCGGTATGGGCGATTTGCTGTTCTTTACCAGCCAGGGCCAGGTGAAGCGCACCAGCGCCGCGGAATACGACGTGAAACGCTCCAAATTCGCCGCCGTGAACCTGAAGGCGGGCGACAGGCTGATGGCCGTCCTGCCCGCCGAGGAAGGGGCCGACCTGCTTATGCTCACCCGGCGGGGCATGTGCATTCGCTTCCCCTTGGATTCTGTGCCCGAAATGGGCCGCGTCAGCGCCGGGGTGAAGGGCATGAAGGTGGAGGAAGGCGATCAGGTCATTCTGGCCTGCCCCCTTTCCGTGTCCGACCAGATTATCTTGTTCACCGAGCGGGGCTACGCAAAGCGCCTGATGGGCGCCATGTTTGACGCCCAGGGCCGGGCGGGCAAGGGCGTTAAATGCGTATCCTTCAATAAATCCGGCTCCACTGGCACCTATGTGGCCGCCGCCGCCCGCGTCACCGCGTCCCGCGGCTTCACCGTGCTCCAGCACGGCGGCGTAATGACCTCCATGCTCACCGACGAATTGACCTGCCAGGACCTGGCGGATAAGGGCAAGCCCACCGTGATGGCCGTGCTGGACGACGTGGTGGAGGACTTGATTCTGTAAAAAAAGCGTTGGCCGGACATATTTTTGTAAAAAACGCTTGACAAACAGGAAAAGTCTGCTATAATATTCTCGTTTCAAGCAGAAGCTGCCCGCTTCTCTCCGACGCGAATCCTGTTTTGCGCGGGTCGATGGCATTTCATCTGAGGATGTTTATGTATTGGCGGGTGGCTTCACCCGCCAATTTTTATTGGACGCAACCGAACTGGGAGGTGTATCGACAATAGCCGCTGAATTGCTCATCAATGAAGAAATCCGTGATCGTGAAGTGCGCGTCATCGGCGCGGACGGTGCGCAGCTGGGCATCATGCCCACCCGCAAGGCGCTGGAATTGGCCGAAGAAGCCGAGCTGGACTTGGTGAAGATCGTGCCCACCGCAACGCCCCCTGTCTGCAAGCTGATGGACTATGACAAGCATCGCTACGAACAGTCCAAGCGCGAAAGAGAAATGCGCAAAAATCAGAAGGAACGCATCGTTTCTCTGAAGGAAGTGCAGCTCTCCGTTACGATCGAGGAAAACGATGTGGCCGTTAAAGCCAAAAACGCCGTCAAGTTCCTGGAGGGCGGCGACAAGGTGAAGGTCAGCATTCGTTTCCGCGGCCGCCAAATTGCCCATTCCGATATCGGCATGAAGGTCATGCAGGATTTCGCAGAGCGTGTCAAAGATGTGTGCACGGTCGAACGCCGTCCCATGATCGAGGGGCGCAACATGATTATGATTCTTGCGCCCAAAGCGGAAAAAGCCAGCAAGGCCGACAAGGCTGCCAAAGCGGCCAAGGAACAGGCCCCGCAGGCATAATCAAACTTTCCGGAAGGAGGAATTTTTCCATGCCCAAGCAAAAGACCCATCGCGGCGCCGCGAAGCGCTTTAGCCTGACCAAGACCGGCAAGGTCAAGCACAAGAAGATGAATGCCAACCATATCCTCAACAAGAAGACCACCAAGCGCATCCGTCATCTGCGCATGGGCGGCACCCTGCAGAACAATGCTGAAGCCGCTACCATCCGCAAGCTGATTCCCTACAAATAAGCCATCGCCAAGGGAAGACGAACCGCCGGCTGCCGCCAAGGGCGGAAACCGCGTCGGCGGTAAGCTCAGCCGAAGCAAAGCCGTTTCCTTGTGAAAAGGAAATGCGGCGATTGCGGCTGAGGATCATCAAAAAGGAGGAACAATCTTAATGGCTCGTATTAAGAGGGCTGTGAACGCCCATAAGAAACGCCGCAAGGTGCTCAAGCTGGCGAAAGGCTATTGGGGAGCAAAATCCAAGCAGTACCGTACCGCCAGCGAACAGGTGCGCCGTTCTCTGCGCTATGCCTATGAAGGCCGCAAAATGCGCAAGCGCGATTTCCGCCGCCTGTGGATCATCCGTATCAACGCTGCTGCCCGCCTGAACGGCATGAGCTATTCCACGTTCATCAACGGCCTGAAGAAGAAGAACATCGAAGTCAACCGCAAGATGCTGGCTGACCTGGCCGTGAACGACGCCGCCGCTTTCGCCCAGCTGGTTGAACTGGCCAAGGAAGCTTAAACAAAGCGGACAAGCATAGAAAAAACGTCATTCAAGATCAAGCGAATGGCGTTTTTTTGTGTTCCAAAATTTTATTGAATGGGCTGCGGGTTCCCCGTATGCTCCCCCAGCATTTTTTCCATCCAAATCATATCATACCACCGGCCAAATTTATAGCCGCATTTGCGGAAGGTGCCGCAAAGGGAATAGCCCATTTTTTCATGAAACAGGGGGCTGGCGTGCGTAAGACGCTCATCCTCCTTTTCAATCCAGGAAATGCAGGCGTAGGCGTTCAAAAAATGCCTGCGCTTCAGTTCTTCCTCCAAGGCGGAATAGAGCGCCCGGCCATAGCCCTTGCCTTGCGCGGCAGGATTCAAATAAATCGTCGTCTCCACCGCCCAATCATACGCCGCCCGCCCTTTGAAAGCCCCGGCGTAGGCATAGCCCATGAGCCCATCCTGCGTTTCCAGCGCCAGGTAAGGATATTTCCGCATCGTTTCCTGGATGCGGCGGGCAAATTCCGCCTCGGTGGGAACGGTGTATTCAAAGGTTACGGCGGTGTTTGCCACGTAAGGCGCGTAAATGGATAAAAGCGCCGCGGCGTCGGTTAAACGGGCGGGACGGATCAGCATGGAAAAGGCGCCTCCTTAAAAAAGTTACCCTCATTGTACTCCTTGCCGGTTCGATGTCAACCCATGCGCAGAAAAAGTACAGCTTCCTTTTGCCGCCTTGGTCTTTTCTGCTCTCTTTTGAGAATAAAATTTGCGGAATCGTCCAAAAATCAGTTGACAAGCAAATCCTTTTTCAGTATAATAATATTCGCTGTTTGACAGCGGCAGCCTTTGCGGTCGTGGCGGAATTGGCATACGCGCACGTTTGAGGGGCGTGTTCTTAACCGAGTACGGGTTCAAGTCCCGTCGACCGCACCACCCAACAACCCTAACTTTGATACGAAGTTGGGGTTGTTACTTTTTTGTCCGGAAAGGTACATATTATTGGAGTCTGGACTTTGCTCCGTGTAAACCGGGTTCTTTTTCAGGCTCTTTTTTCCCCTCTTTTTACGATCTGACAAGAAATTTTTACACGGCACACACTCAATCCGCATTTTTAGTTACCTTTCCGTTACCTATTGCCTCTTTCATATCAAAGTGTTACATTCCGTGTATGGGCCCTTCCAAGGCAAAAATATGGAATAAAAAAAGCGGCATTACGCCGCTCGGGAACTATTCGGTTTTTTCCAATTTCCGAAATTAGTATGTGATCATTGAATTCTATAGGTCTTTATGCTATACTGTACTCGATATTGTTCGTTTTTTTCTGATGGAAGCAGAAATTACATCAACATATGAGGAGCTCCAAAAGACAGAGCACCGACGAAATGGAAAACAAATCGCATCAATAAAAGAAAAACAAAAAAACCACCACTGATTCCCCGAATCATCTTGTAATTCGAGAAATGAAAGACTCAAGGAGGCAGCACAATGTACAAAAGGATGATTTCTTTATTTCTGTTTCTTGCGATTGTTTTGGCACTGCCTGGTGTTGCCTATGCGACAGACAACGATCATGTATATATCAGGGATCAAGAAGAATTTGACGATTTCTCGGATACGACTGTCACATTATCCGAAAAGGAAGCGCTGGCACTTTTCACTTCCCTCAACGATACCCCGCTGATGGCTGCGTCCGGGGTGGCTGCCTGGGAAGGACGGCTGTTTGTGGCCGCAGACGGCACCTTCACCGGCATCTACGAGGACTCGGATGCCGATATGATCTACCAGTCCTACTTCTCCGGCCGTTTCAGCCAAAATGTGGAGCTGCACGGGCAGACCTATTGGCTGTGGGTGGAGGAATTGACCACGGATCAGGTCCCCGGCGCACGGGGCACGGACAAATACGGCGATCCCATCACCTACATCGACGCGCCTTTCTCCGCTGGGGATTGCATGGTGCTGACCCTGCCGGGCACGCCTGACAGCGTTATCCCCGAAATTGTGCGGGAGGAAATCGGCGGCGCCCTGGACATATGGGAGGATTTTTCCAGCATCTATACCCTGACCCGGCAAAGCGACGGCTGGGGCTTTTTCACCAAGCCGGAGGATTTCATTGACAGACCTGCTACCGACGAGTGGGAGATTCTCCCCATGAACTGGACGGGGATATGGCAATCCCGAACCACTGCAAGCCGACTGTATATCTTCCAGGAGGAAGGCGGTTTGGGCGATTATCAGGTGATCCACGTCATGGAAAAGAACGGTGAAACCCGGGCGATCCGGGGATCGCTGTATTTGCTGGATGAAATTACCGTGGATTATGACGTGCCGGAGATCTTGCATGCCGCGATCGTAGGGGACCCTTATCACGGCTCCCTGACCCTTACTTCTTTTCCCATCCTGGATGACCGGATGACCTCCTGGATGCCGGTGATCGAGGTAGACTATGCATATGTCAGTCCCCTGGATGATCCGAATAACCAAATCCCGGCTTCCGTGCGGGATTTGACCAAGCTCGGATTGGACCCCATCGCCGCGCCTACGGCTGAGCCTGTCCCGAACCCAGCGCCTGCCCCTGATATCGGCAGCGGATCGGTGCTGGTGGATGACGAGGTGTGCACCATCGAATACTTAGGCAAGGCAATCTATGAGGATATGACATCACAAGTGCATCCTGAGGCGTATTTCCGTACGTCCGTCACCAATCATCTCAATCAGGATATCGTGATTCTGCCAATCAAAGGCGATC
>CAMOHY010000131.1 GCA_946615495.1 uncultured Clostridia bacterium | reverse complement strand
CATCAAGCAGCATCCGCTATTGGAGTCCAGAGGACGAAGTCCTTTGGTTCAGGGGGGCGGGGGCTGAACGAGCCCCCGCATCGTTTCCTTTTATTTACAACACGACTGTTATCCGGATAAAAAAATTATGGAATACGTGTTTCAAGCATCGAAAACGGGTGTATAATCTAAGTGTAAGCAAGCGCTTTAAACGGCTTTGCCGTTTTCCATGATGGCCGTACACCGCTCCGGCGCGCGGCGAACGAAACGAAAGGACGGAAAAACACCATGACCAATTGCAATGTACGCGTAACGGGCGGCGAACTGCCCCAGGAAGAAGTTCAGGCTTATATCGACCGCGCGGAGCAGAAATTTGGCTCCCGGCCCCAGGGCATCGACATCAAAGTGGACGGCGAGTTCGTTGAGCTTTCCTACGACTTTGGCAATGTACCCTTTCACCGCATCCGCCGCATCACGGGCTATCTGGTAGGCACTTTGGACCGCTTCAACAACGGCAAGCGCGCCGAGGAACGCGACCGCGTAAAGCACGCCATCTAACGCTTGAACAAGGCCCCGACGGGAACTTTCAAAACCCGTCGGGGTCATTTTTTGCATTTTTTTGAAATAAACTGATTTTCTTTTTTTCTTCCTTATGCTATACTGAGTCCGCACCGGAGGGGAAGCCGCCGGGCAAAATCTGATGAAAACCGGGAGGATAAGCCTGTGAGCACCGTAAAAGCCGGCATTATCGGGTTTGGTTATATGGGGAATTTCCATTTGAGAAGGACCAGGGAAATTCAAGAAATTCAGATCGTGGCCGCCCATGACATTCAGGAAGAAAAGCTGATGAACGCCCGGCAGGAGGGCCTGCGGGCTTACGACCGGCTGGAGGATTTTTTATCTGACGAGGAAATAGCCCTGGTGTTCATCTGCACGCCCAACAACGTGCACGCCTCCTTGTCCATCGCCTGCCTGAACGCGGGCAAGCACGTGATGTGCGAAAAGCCTGTTACCATGAACGTTCCGGAGCTGGAACAGGTGATCGCCGCGGCCAAAAAGGCGAACCGCCTTTTCACCTGCCACCAGAACCGGCGCTGGGACACCGATTTTCTGATGGTGAAGCAGGCCGTGGATTCCGGCGTGATCGGCCACGTTACCTCGCTTCAAAACCGGGTATACGGCCAGCGGGGCGTTTGCTTTGGCTGGCGGGCCGACCCCAAAGCGGGCGGCGGCATGCTTTACGATTGGGGCATTCACCTGATCGACCAGTGCCTATGCCTGTTTGAAGGGCGCCGGGTGGAAAGCGTGTACGCCCGGCTGCAATCCATCCTCACCCCCGCGGTGGACGACAGCTTTGAATTGCAAATGGGCTTTGACAACGGCGTGTGCGCCAAGGTGCAGGTGGGCACCTTCTGCCTGCAGGACCTGCCCCGCTGGTTCGTTTACGGCGACCGGGGCACCCTGAAAATAGACGACTTTACCGGCAAAACCGGCGGCATGGCCCGCATCCGGGGCAATGTGCAGGGCTTTGACAGCGTGTTTGGCAAAAACATCGGCCCCAGCCGCACCATGGCCCCGCTGAAGCCGGAATATTTGGAAACCTTGCCCCTGCCTCACGCGGAAAGCGACCCCTGCGCCTACCACCGCAACCTGGCCGCCGCCGTGCGCGGGGAAGAAACGCTGTACGTTTCCTTTGACGATATGCGCCGGGATATGACCATCGTGGACCTGGCCTTTGAAAGCAGCCGGAAAAACGAGGTCATCAAAACCCGCGTATAAACCATTCTTCAGGTATCCTTCAGGCCTCCCGGTCCCGGTGATATGTATCCGCCGTGACGCTGCCGGGAATAATAAGAAAAATGATGTTTCCTCCTTAAAAATGATATTTTAGCGCATGTCTTGCGCTTGTTACCCCTATAATAAGCCAAAAACCACATGCTGTCAAGTGGTTTTGGCTAATGATTAAAAATATTTAGAATAATTTTTTAAGTAAATAATTAGTTTACATGCTGACAGGCTTACGGATGGCAGCGGCGGCCAGTGTTCAAATCCATTACGGAATCCCGTTCCACAAACCAGCCGCTGACGGACAGGCGCACCGGGCCCTCCATGCCCTCATGGATACGGGTCTTCATGCGGCGCACGGTTTCCTGGGCCATGCGCTGCTGGTCCACGGCATAGGTGGTAATGGGGCGAACGCCTTCCCCGTACACAAAATTATCAAAGCCTACGATGGACACATCCTCCGGCACCCGGACGCCCTGGGCCTCCAATTGATTGGCCAGCAGGCAGGCCACCATATCATTGTTGCACACAAAAGCGGTGGGCAGGGATTTGGGCAAATCAAACTGGCGGGGATAGCGGCCCTGGCGGTCGCTGTCCCGCAGCAGCCAATCCTCCCGCACGGCGAGCCTGGCGGTCATCATGGCGCGCAGGAAACCGCTGTAGCGGTCCATGATGCTGGTGGTGCGGTCAATATTCCCCACAAAGCCGATGTCCCGGTGCCCCCGCTCGATCAAATAGCGGGTCACCTGGTAGCAGCCGCCGGAGCCGTCGCTCACCACCGCGTCCACGTCCAGCCCGTCGCAGAAAAAGTCCAGCAGCACAGTGGGCAGCCCCGTATCCAGCACGGCGGACACATACTCATCCGCAAACTGGCCCACCAGCACGATGCCGGACACCTTCTGCACCGTCATGGACAGGGGCGGCGTTTGGCTCATTTCCTCCTGGTCGCTGACGATTTCCAGCACGCCCAGCATGCCGGCCTCCTTTACCTCCCGCAGCAATTCCCGGTACAGGGCGGAATAAAAGGAAGGGGCGCTGAAATGCCGGTCCGCGATGAGGATGCCGATAATCTTTCCCTCCGCCTCCGGCTGGGGCGCGCCGTAATGGTAGCCCATTTGCCGGGCGGTTTCGATGATCTTATCCCGCACTGCGTCGCTGACCCCTTCCTTGCCGCTGAGAGCCTTGGAAATGGTAACGGTGCTTACCCCCAGCGCCGCGCCGATATCCCGCATGGTCACTTTCTTCATCGGTCAAGTCCTTCTTCCGTTGACGTCATTATAAATATTATATACCAAATTTCGGAAATTTTCCATTCTTTCCGGCCGGCGAAGGGCAATTTCAGAACATTTTTCCCGCGCATAGCCTTTTATACCGGCTGAAAGCTTAGTTCCACGGTTCCAGCAGGTCCCGCACCCAGGCGTACACGTCCATTTCGTACACGTCCCGCAGGCAGTCCGGCGCCATAACCTGGTCCATAGCGCCCTGACGCACGCATTTTCCCTTGTGCAGCAGCAGGGCCCGGCTGCCATAGCGCCGGGCCAGGGGCAAATCGTGCACCACGGAAATGACGGCCCGCCGCTCCTGCCGCCGCCAAATGTCGATCAAATCGAAAATGTGCTGCTGGTACTTCAGGTCCAAATGGTTGGCCGGCTCGTCTAAAAGCAGGATGCGGGGGTTCTGGGCAAACACCTGGGCCAGAAACACCCGCTGCAATTCGCCGCCGGACAGGGCCAGGGCGCTTTGATGCCGCAGCGGGGCAAGGCCCGTAATTTCCAAGGCCCGCTCCATGGCGTTTTTCCCTTCGCTGTCCCGGTGGAACAAAAAACCCCGTTCATGGGCGTAGCGCCCCAGGCCCACAATTTCCTCCACCGTGTAGGCGTACTCCACCCGGTGGTGCTGGCTGAGCACCCCCATTTCCCTGGCCCGCGCCGCCGGGGACAGGGAACGGATATTCTGGCCGTTCAGGGTGACGCGGCCCTGATAGGGCAGCCCCTGGGCCAGGGCGGAAAGGAGGGTGCTTTTGCCCGCGCCGTTGGGGCCAGCCAGCATGAGCCAGTCCCCCGCGTTCAGGGAAAAGGATAAATCGTCCACGGCGGTAAAATCGCCGTAGCGCACGGTCAAATGCTCTGCTTGCAGCATCCTCTTCACCCGCCCTTCCTGGTGCGCCGGAAAATAATGACGAAGGCAACCGCCCCCACCAGACTCGTGACCACGCCGATGGACAGCTCGATGGGGCTGAGCAGGGTGCGGGCCGCCAGATCGGACAAAAGCAGGAACACGGCCCCCAAAAACATGGACGCGGGCAGCAGCCGCTTATGGTTGGGCCCCGCCAGCATCCGCGCCATGTGGGGCGTGACCAGGCCCACAAAGCTGATGGTGCCGCCGATTGACACGCACACGCCGATGAGCACCGACACGGTGATGAGCACGGTCAGCTTGACCCGGCGCACATCCACCCCCACGTTCCGGGCGTTGTCCTCGCCCACGGCGAAGGCGTTCAGCTCCCGCGTATGCCGCAGCAGCACGCCGCCGCAAAGCGCCAGGGCCAGCAGCAGAATCAGGGCGTGGTCCATGTTGCTGCCGGCGAGGGAGCCCATGGTCCAAAACGTGATGGACTTGATTCTTTCCCCGGCGAAGGAGATGACCAGGCTCATGAGCGCGGAGGCGAACATGGAAAAAATAACGCCGATCAAAATGATGGAATGGGTGGAAAAGGAGCGGTCCAGCGCGTAAGCCAAGGACAGAATCAGCAGCAGCGAAGCAAAGGCAAAGGCCATGGCCATGCCCATGGTGCCCGCGTAGGGCAGGCCCGGAATGGCCACGCCGAACGCCAGGGCGATCACCGCGCCCAGCGACGCCCCGGCGGACACCCCCAGGGTGCTGCCATCCGCCAGGGGATTGCGCAAAAGCCCCTGCATGGCCGCCCCGCACAGAGACAGGGCCGCCCCGCTCAGCGCCACGCAAATCACCCGCGGCAGCCGCACGGAAAACAGAATGGCCTTGTTCACCCCATCGGGAAGAGGCTGGCCCCACAGGCCCCGCCACAGCGCCCGCAGCGTATCCGAAAGGGGCAGCGGCACGCTGCCCACGCACAGGCACAGCAGCAGCGCAAAGATCAGCGCCAGGGTGAAGAGGGCGTATTCCAGAAAAGAAAATCGTTCCTTCGTTGCTTTCAAATTGGTTCCCCTTACTTTTTTTCGGTAGCCTTGTCAAAGCGTTGGGGAGGGCCGCTGCCAGCCCTCCCTGTATTTTCGTCAGGCGGCGGGCGCGTTGCTCTCCTCGCCGTACACGAAATCAAAAATCGTTTCGGCGGCGTCCTGCAGCCGGGGGCCGGGACGGGAGATTTCGTTGCTGTCGGCGTTTAAGATATCGCCGTTCTGCACAGCCTTCAGGGCATCCCAGCCCTCACGGCCCTTGATCTCCTCCACGGGGGTGGGGCCTTCGCCGTAATACATGGTAATGGTCACAATGTAGTCCGGGTCGCGCTCCAGCACCTGTTCCTCGGAAATCTGGGCCCAGCCCTCCACGTCGGCAAAGGCGTTGGTGAGGCCGCACAGGGCGGCCAATTCATCCATAAAGGTGTTTTTGCCGGCGGTCCACAAGCCCCACTGGAGGGGGGACACTTCAAAATACACGGTTTTGCCGGTATTTTCGGCCTTGGCGGCAATATCCGCAAAGGCGCTTTGCATCCCGGCCACCATTTCCTCCGCTTCCGCGTCCTTGCCCATCAGGGCGCCGATCAAGCGGATGGCGGTGTACACGCCCTCAATGTCCTGGGCGTTGCTGACCACCACCTGCACCCCGGCGTTTTGCAGCGCTTCCACCTGTTCGGTGGTTTGGGCCATGGTGCCCATCAGCACCACCTGGGGCTCCAAGGCGATGATCTGCTCAATGTTGGTTTCATAGCCGCTCTGCACAGAGGGCTTTTCCAGCACAGAGGCAGGATAATCGCAGTATTCGCCGCGGCCCACCAGGGCGTCCTCGCAGCCCAGGGCGCAGAGGATTTCGCAGTCGGCGGCGGTGAGCGCCACGACGCGGCTGGCGGGGGCGGACAGGGAAATTTCCCGGCCCATCATGTCCGTCACAGTGACGCCGCCCTCCGCCAGCGCGGGGCTGAAGGACAGCAGGAGCAGGGCGCTGAGCAGCAGCGCAGTCAGTTTCTTGGTCATGGTTTATCCTCCTATAAAATACATTCTGCCAAATGAAACAGCGAGGACGCCTTTCCGTACAGGAAAAGCGTCCCCCCAGAGGAACACCAAAAGACCGTGCGATCCCGCATGGGTCAAACAGCGTTTCCCATCCCCAGGGGCAACTTACGATGTAAACAGGTCTCCCGGCTTGGCTTCATCCTACTTGCACACCTTCCCACAGGCCCAGGGGGACGGGAAAAAGCTTGTCCTCTCCCGCCTTGGCCCGCAGTGGCGTCCTCGTGCGTTCGTCGGCTTCACGGTTACTGGGATAGCCCGGAAATCTCATCCGCGTTCCCATGACGGCCCTCCGGAGCGCCGGCAGCAGCGCCCCTTCCCTCCGCCGCGCATTGCTGCGCAGATACACCGGCTATTCATTTGTCGAAAATGATTATACCTCCTGGGGAAAAAAACGTCAATCGGCGCGGGAAAAGCCGGGGCAAAGGAAACAGGAAAGCC
>CAMOHY010000130.1 GCA_946615495.1 uncultured Clostridia bacterium | reverse complement strand
CCGCCGCCAGCTTGGCCGATACCACGAAATAGAAGGGCGACAGGATGCGCAGGAAGATAATGCCGGTGCGTACGGCCATATCCGTGGGTTCATCCATAAAAAAGCGGATGAACGCTTCGCCCGCAAAGAAGTATAGCAGGAAAAAGGGCACGCACAGCAGCCACACCATTTTCAGCCCGGCCCACAGGCCTTGACGCACCCGGTCCCGCTTGCCAGCGCCGATATTCTGGGCCGTGTAATTGGAAATGCCGTTGGCCAGGGTGGTAAAGGAGGTGATGACCAGATTATTCATTTTTACCGCCGCGGAATATCCGGCCATCACGCCTGCGCCAAAGCCGTTGATGACGCCCTGAATGACCAGGTTTCCAACGGAAACGAAGCTTTGCTGCAGCGTGCTGGGAACGGCGATGACGATGATGCGCCGCAGCAGCGATTTGGAAAACAGCGGCGCTTTTTCCTCATTGCCCGGCAGGGCGCGCATACGCCTGAGCACCGCCGCGACGGCCAGCGCGCAGGAAACGCCCTGGCAAATGAAGGTGGCCCAGGCCACGCCGCCAACGCCCATTTTGAACGCCGCCACAAACAGGATATCCATGGCGATATTGGCGGTGGAGGACAGGGCCAGAAAAATGAACGGCGTGCGCGAATCGCCCAGGGCGGAAAAGGTGCCGGTGGCCACGTTGTAAAAAAACATGAAGGGCAGGCCCAGAATATAAATATCCAGATACAGCCTGGAATCCGAAAGCACCTCCGGCGGCGTGCGCAGCAAATGAAGCAGCAGGCCGCCGGCGAGCAGCCCAAAGGACATTAAAACAAGGCACACGCCAGCCGTGAGCAGCATGGCGGTAGACACCGCCGTTTTCACCTTCTGAAGCTCCTTGGCGCCAAACAGCTGAGACACCACCACCGAGCAGCCCATGTTGCACCCAAAGGCAAAGGCGATGAAAATGAGCGTGATCTCATAGCTGTTGCCCACGGCGGCCAGGGCGTTTTCCCCAATGAATTTGCCCGCCACCAGGCTGTCGGCGATGTTGTAAAGCTGCTGAAAAATGACGCTGCCAAAAAGCGGCAGGCAAAATTTCCAAAGTACAGAGGCGGGCTTCCCCACTGTCAAATCCTTATTCAACGCTGTTTGCTTCCTTCTGTGTAATTTTTCCGCGGTCAGAGCTGGCGGAGCACGCTGCCCACGTCTCCGTTGATGCAGATGGACCGGTCCCTTATTTCCTCCGGCGCGTAGGCTTCGCCCAGGTTGAGGCAGGCATAGGTGGCCTGGGGCCAATCATGGGTCATTTGCCAAAAGGAATATTTAATGATGCCGGGGGTGTTCCAGCCCGTTCCCGCTTCCAGAAACAGGGCCTTTTTTGCTTTGCGGCTTTCCATGAAATCCAGATAGCGCCGGGCGGCAGCCTGCCAGCCCGCGTCCTCCACGAATTGATCGTCGGCGCGCAAATTGGTGGTCATGGGTTTGCCGCACACGGGACATACGGGCATCAAATCTGTGGGAACGGACATAAACAGCTTTTTCCCGTCCGGAACGGTTAAAGCGCCGTCCTCTTCGATTTCAAAGCCCTGGGAAAGCACCATGCTTCGCACGGTTTCCTCGTTGTCGTACGTCTTATCGTGGCATGGTTCGCTGCATTGGAACAGGCCGTAATCCCCTTGGGTATAGAAAAGCCGCCGCTTATCAAAGCCCGCCTTCTGGAAGCAGTGGTCCACATTGGTGGTCAATACAAAATAATCCTTGTCCTTCACCAATTCAAAAAGCTGTTCATAAACCGGCTTGGGCGCGCGCATGTACCGGTTGATGTAGATATAGCGGCTCCAGTACGCCCAGAATTCTTCCTGGGACGGATAGGGATAAAAGCCGCCGGAATACATGTCCGCAAAGTGATATTTCCGGGCAAAATCGCTGAAATATTTATCAAAGCGTTCTCCCGTATAGATAAACCCAGCCGAGGTGGATAATCCGGCGCCCGCGCCGATGATGACCGTTTCGGCCTGGGCCAGAGCGTTTTTCAGCTTTTCCGCGCCGCCCGGCGTTTCGATGGAAGGGGTTTTGGGGGTCATTCGTGCGTTCATCCTTTCTTATTTGCCTTTGCCGGGCCGTTTCCCGGCTTTGAAAAGGGGCTCCGATGGCTGAAGCACCGGAGTCCCTATCGGTTCTCATTGGCCAGAAGCTCCTGCATCCCCGTTTGCAGGTCCGCCAGGGAGTATTCCTTCATCTTATCCTCCATGGCGTCCTGGATGGCTTTCAGCTTATCATCCAGCAGCGCGTGAATGTTCCGCCCCACGGGGCACTGCGGATTGGGCGCTTCATGGAAGTGGAACAGGTCGCCGTTTTCAACGGGGTCGATGGCCCGATACACATCCAGGAAGGTGATTTCGGAAAGCGGCCGCGTCAGCCCGATGCCGCCGGTGCCGCGGGCCACCCGGATCAATCCGGCGTTTTTCAGCTGGGTTAAGATTTTGCGGATGATAACGGGGTTGGTGTTGATGCTTGCGGCCAGGAAATCGCTGGTCACTTTATATTCGTCCGTAAACACATCCACGCAGGTGAAGATATGCAGCGCAATGGTAAACCGGCTGGAAATCTGCATTTGCCCACCTCCTCGTTCACGTCTCTATTCTGCAACGCTTTCGGTTTTGCTGCAATGGCTCCAGCCATCTTGCGAAGCCACTATACTGCATTAAAGATGCAATGTCAATAGTTACAACGAAAAACTTTTAAAAAACCAGGGCTTCCTTTCTTTTCCGCCGGCGGCCCACCGTGGCAGCTGGCCTTCATCCCGCCAAAGGCGCGGGAAAGCTTACGGCGAGCGTTTCACCCTTCCAAACCCCCTTTTTTCCAAAGATAGGCCTGCAAGGGAAATTCCTCAAGAAGCATCGCCGTCCAGTCGAGCGCGCACACCAGCCCCACGCCGGAAAAGATCATGGAAAAAGGAAAGCAGAAAATAATGCTGTAGGCGTTGATAATCAGCGTATTGCGAAAGGCCTTCCCAAACAGCGCGGATTTAAACAGCCGCAAAAAATTGCAAAGGCCGATGAAGGAGACGTTTTTTTTGAAGCGGTAATTGGTAAAGGACAGCGCCGGCCCAGCAAAGGCGGCGCATTGGAAAACAAAAAAACAGATTTTACTTTTTATGGAGCTATTCAAATTTACAGCAAGATACCCAAATTACCGTTTCGGACGGCATAAATCCGTCCGGCTGCGCTGTTCATCAGTAGAATAACTTCCGAAGGTTCTGCGTTTCACTTTTCCAGAAACGCAACAATGCTGTTCTGAAAATCCTGATAGCAGTTTTTCTCATATATCATGATATGGGAGCCGCCTGCGATCATCTGCCGCTCCGACCCCTCCGGCAGAAGTTCGAGCGCGCCGCGCAGCAATTCAGCGTTCATATAGGGGTCCTGATCGCCGTAAAGGATCAGCGTCGGGACGGGAATTCGTTCCAGGCCGATCAGCTTTACGCTTTCATCCACAAATGCGTCTTTGCTCCATCCTCTTGGACTGGAATCCCCGTCGTAGCGCCAGCAGCTGGAGCAGAACATGCCGATGAGAACCGGGTCCGTTATATGCTGGTCAAACGTTCCATCCGCGTTTCTTTGAAAATCCTCCGCCGCGCTTTCCCAGGTGTTATGGCTGAATGCTTCATGAAGCTCCTGCCTGCCCAGGCCGGACAGAATCGGGGCATAGAGGATCAGTTTTCTTGCATGCTCCGGATGCTCCGCGGCAAACCGTCCGGCGGTCATGGTGCCCCAGCTCCAGCCCAGCACATCAATTTCGTTCTGTCCGCTGACCTGCACGATTTTTTCCACCGCGGCATAAATGTCCTCTGCCGCATAGGCGGTATCCGGCAGAAATCCGTCTTCCACCGGGTCAGATTGTCCGTAACCCGCTATGTCCAGCCTCCATACGTTGTATCCCTCCCTGGCGAGTCTTCTTACCAGGCTGTAATCCTGATAGTCGATATCGAATTCATGGGAGGAAAAGGTGGAACCGTGGATGAGCAGAATATGCTTGGCAGGATCGGCGTTTTCTGCTTTCACGCAGTCAAGGTGCAGCGCAATGCCATTCCTTTCAAGCGGAAAGATTTCATAGGAATAGCGCGTTTCCTCACCCAGCGCGGCCGGACAGCCTGCTGCGCTTAAACCGATCATCAGCAAACAAAGCAGCGAGAGTACTTTTTCACGAATCATCATATCACCCCGTTTAAAGCATGCTTGGCTGCGCCGGTAAACCGGCCCCTCCTGGCTCAGCTCCTTGTTTTGCCTTGGACACTTGTATGTAAGCAGAATAGGGGAGGGGCGGCAGTTGCCTTTTACAGCTTTGAAAAATATCAAGAATACTGCATTGCGGACGATAAAAAGCTTATTCCTCCACAGGCGGCAGAATGACGGGAAAAACGGACAAATGAAATGGAATCAGGCGGCGCCTGCTTCAAGGCTTTCCATATAGGATGCTCCGGTATATCTCCCAATCCAAATCCTTAAAAACATTGAATATGGTTTTGATCTGGCTGCCGGTTTCTTCATAATAGCTTCGCACAGTTTCCACCGCAATTTCCGCCGCCCGCTGGTTGGGAAACATGAACACGCCGGTGGAGATGCAGCAAAAAGCAATGCTCTCCAGGTGGTACTGGTCGGCCAGTTCAAGGCAGCTTCGATAGCAGGAAGCCAACAGGCGCTCATGCTCTTTCGTTAGCTTGCCTTCCACGATGGGGCCCACGGTGTGGATCACGTACTTGCAGGGCAGATTATACCCCGGCGTGATCTTGGCCTGCCCGGCGGGCTCCTCATGGCCCTGGGCCTGCATCAATTCATGGCAGGCCCAGCGCAGCTGCACCCCGCTCATGGTGTGGATGATGTTGTCAATGCACCCATGGCAGGGGGAAAAGCAGCCCAGCATTTGGCTGTTGGCGGCGTTGACGATGGCGCCGCACCGCAGGGTGGTGATATCGCCCTGCCAGAGGGCCAGCCTGCGGTCGCGGGGGCTGGCAGGCAGCGAAGCGGCGTCCACGACGCCTTTTTCCTGGGTCATTTGGCGCAGGAAGGCGTCCTGGGTTTGCAGGAAGGCGGCGCTGGCTTTCCTGGGCGGGCGCACGTTCATCAGGCTGCGCAGCAGGGCCCAGCGCTTATCCGGCAGGGCGGGAATGGCCACATCCCGGTATTGGGGCATTTCATTCAGCAGCGCTTCAATAAGCTCAGCGCATCTTTCCTGTTGGTTCATGCTTGGCTCCTTTCGCCGGCGCGCTCATTTTCCTCCGGCCTGTTTTCCATGCCCCAGGTGCAAAGCTGGTCCAGCACCCGCATCAGGGAATGGCCCCGCTCCGTCAGCGTGTATTCCACCTTCGGCGGTACCTCCGGATACATTTTGCGGTGAATCAGCCCGTCCTTTTCCAATTCCTTGAGGGTAAGGCTCAGGGTTTTATCCGCTATTTTGCCTAAATACCGCTGCATTTCATTGAAACGCACCGGCTCATACTCCATCAGGCAATAAAGAATGATGGGCTTGTACTTGCCGGCAATCAGCGACAGGGTGTAGCTGTACCCCGTGCGGGAAAAATCGGCTTCCTCAATTCGGCTCATGCTTACCTCCAAGTAAGTACCTTACAAAAATGTTTGTACTTGTATTTTGGAACGGCTTTATGATATCATATTTATGCCTGAAAGGCAATGGACGAAAAGAAAGGATGGGACCTGAATGAAGAAAAATCTTGGCGTAGTGCAGGCCGTTTATCCCATGCCCGTGCTCATGGTGGCCGCATACGATGAAAACGGAAAGGTGAACGTGATGAACGCCGCCTGGGGCATGATTTGCAACAGCGACCGCATTGCCCTGTTTATTGACGAAGACCACAAGACCACCCAGAACCTGCTGAAAACCAAGGCGTTCACCGTGGCCCTGGCCGATAAGGCGCATATGGACGCGGCCGATTTCTTCGGCATCGCCACCGGGAACAAAATGGCCGATAAATTCGAGCGCACCGGCTACCACGCCGTCAAGAGCGAATTTGTGAACGCGCCCATCATTGAGGAATTCCCCGTAGTCATGGAATGCGAGCTGGCGGAAGTGACGGAAACGGAAAGCTTCTACGCCATCGTGGGCAAGATCGTGAACACCGCGGCGGAGGAAAGCGTGCTTTCCGAAAACGGCAAGGTGGACCCCGCCCGGCTGAACGCGCTGATTTTCGACCAGTTCCAGCACGGCTACTATGTGTCCGGCGAACAGGTGGGCAAGGCCTGGAACGCGGGCGCGGCGCTGATGAAAAAGTAAAAAAACATTTTGCGAAAAAGCCTCTGTTTCTGGTAGCCTACCGGAAACAGAGGCTTTTTCAGCGTACGGGAAGAAAAGAATGAAAGAATTTGCCGTTTTGTGGAAATATAGGGAAAAATGTGGTATAATGATGAGGAAATCGGCGCAAGCCGATTGTCCGTCCAGCCGGGCCGCG
>CAMOHY010000129.1 GCA_946615495.1 uncultured Clostridia bacterium | reverse complement strand
CCTTGTTGGTGGCGTCCACCTGCAGGGCGGTCACGTCGGTGCGGTGGGTCATGCACTCGGCGGCGGTCATGTTGTTAAAATCGAAGATGTTTTCGATCATGTCCCGCTCGTTGCCCTCAATGGCGCCCTTTTCCTCCCCCATGTCCACCAGCATGCGGATTTCGTCCTCCGTCACCTGCTCCTCATTGGCGGCAGGATCAATGCCGAAAAGCCGCAGCACGCCGTTGACCGATTTGGTGAGCAGCCACACGATGGGCCGGGCCGCCGCCGCCACCGCGCCGATTACCCCGCACACCGCCCGCGCCACGGTTTCCGGCTCCTTCATGGCCACCCGCTTGGGCACCAGCTCGCCGAATACCAGCGTAAAATAGGAAAGAATCAGCGTGATAAGCACCACGCACAGGGTGTTCAGCGTGCCGGCGGACAGGGCGGTAAAGCCCCATTGGTCCCGAATGAGCGTTACCATGGGCGCGGCAAAATTATCCGCGGCAAAGGCGCTGCCCAGAAAGCCCGCCAGAGTGATGGCGATTTGGATGGTGGAAAGAAAGCCGGAAGGCTCCAGGAGCATTCTCAGCAGCTTTTCGGATTTTTTGTCGCCCTCCTCCGCCTTGTGGCGAAGCTTTCCTTCGCTCAGGGACACCACGGCAATTTCCGCCGCGGCAAAAAAAGCATTCACGGCAATGAGCACCACTTGTATCAGCAATAGGCCGCCTATGGGGGTATCCAAGTAAAAATCACTCCATTTCATAATAGGTACTTTATAAGTACCTTCAAATTATATCATAGCCCCATCGGCATTTCCACATAAAAATGAAAAGAAATTGTAACATTATCCGTCCTTCTCCTTGTCGGATGCGGCCGGGGTATGCTATAATAGGCTGTCGCGGTCGCGGCCACAGAAAAAAAGAAGGAGCGCGGGAGCTGTATGCGCAACATCGCCATTTTTGCCCACGTGGACGCGGGCAAAACCACCGTCAGCGAACAATTGCTTTCCCACGCCGGAGCAATCCGGGTGCGGGGCGCGGTGGACGCGGGCACGGCGCATACGGACCGGCTGCCGGTGGAGCGGCGGCGGGGCATTTCCGTGCAGGCCTCCTGCGCCCATTTTTCCTGGCGGGGCGAGGAAATCAACCTGATTGACACGCCCGGCCACAGCGATTTTGCCGCCGAGGTGGAGCGGGCCCTGTGGGCCCCGGATGGGGCGGTGCTCATCGTCAGCGCCGCGGAGGGCGTGCAGCCGCAAACCGAGGTGCTGTTCCGCGCATTGCAAAAGGCCCAATTGCCCACCCTGCTTTTTTTCAATAAGACCGACCGGGAGGGGGCGGACGCGGACCGGGCAATTCAGGAATTTCGCGCCCTGCTTTCCCCAGCCGCCGCCTTTCTGGATAGCCCGGAGGAAATGATGGCCCTGGCGGCGGAGGAAAACGATCAGGCGGCGGAGGACTATTTAAACGGCGTGATTTATCCGCCTTCAAAGCTCTTTCCCCTACTACAGCAGGCCATGGCCCAGGGCCGCGCTTATCCGGCGCTTCGGGGCTCCGCCCTCAAGGACGAGGGCATTCCCGCCCTGCTGGACGCCATCATTGACCTGCTGCCCCCACCCAAGGCCAGCAAGGACGGCCGGCTGTGCGCCATTTTGTACGCCGCCAGCCAGGATGCGCTGCTGGGCCGGGGCGTGCACGTGCGCGTGTTTTCCGGCGCGCTGCAAAACCGGGACGCCGTCACGGTTGGGGAAAACCAGCACAAGATTACCCAAATCCGCTTCTGGACCCCGGATGGCCGGGGGCAGGACACCGGGCGGCTGAACGCCGGAGAAATCGGCGTGGTCTACGGCCTGGGCGATTTGCCCGTGGGCACGGTGCTGGGCGATGGGGCGCTGCTGCCCCGGCCCATGGAGCTGGGCGCGCTGCGGGAGCCCCTGCTTTCCGCCCAGGTGACGCCCCTGGAAAAGGGCAGGGAACAGGAGGTGCGCCGGGCGCTGATGGAGTTGTCCGGGGAGGACCCGCTCCTGTCCGCCGCCTTCAACGAGGAAACCAGGGAAACCACCATTCGCGCCATGGGCAAAATGCAGCTGGAAATCATCGACGAAACGCTGAAAAGCCGCTTTTCCCTGCCCTGCGTTTTTTCCCCGCCCAAGCTCATTTACCGGGAAACGGTGGAATCCCCCTGCGAAGGCTTTGTGGCCTATACCATGCCCAAGCCCTGCTGGGCGGTCATCAAGGTGCTCATTGAGCCCCTGCCGCGGGGAAGCGGCGTGGAATTCCGCTCCGTGGTGGCCCCGCGGGATATTGCCCTGCGCTACCAGCATCAGGTGGAAAAAGCCATTCCGCTTGCTCTCCGTCAGGGCATGCTGGGCTGGCAGGTAACGGATGTGCGCATCACCCTCACCGGCGGCAATCACCACGAAATCCACACCCATCCCCTGGATTTTATCGTTGCCACCCCCATGGCGGTGATGGACGGGCTGCGCCGGGGCGGCACCAAGCTGCTGGAGCCCATTTTGGAGGCCCATATCACGGTGCCAAAGAGCGCCGGCGGCCGGGTGATGGGCGATATCAACCGCATGCGGGGGCAAATGCTTTCCTCCTCCCAGGCGGGAAGCCTGCTGCGCATCCGGGCGGAATTGCCCGCCGCCACCAGCCTGGATTATTCCGAAACCCTGCTGCAATTTACCGGCGGCCGGGGCGGCATGTCCGCCCGCCTGATTGGCTATCGGGACGCGCCGGATACCGTGCAGGAAACCATGCCGCGCCGGGGCGTGAACCCCCTGGACACGGCCAAGTACATCCTGGCCGCCCGCAGCGCCCTGGATGGCGGAATATTTGATTTTTAAGGATGCTATGAAAAAGCAGCGTTCACGGGCGGAAAACAGGCCGGTTTTTCGCTTCCTTGTCCTTTTGGCCGCCGCGGCGGCGGTGCAGGGCGTGTATCTGCTCTGCCTTTCCGCGGGAGGAGATTGGGGCCTGGGCCTGGGCGCGCTGTGCGCCTGGGTGCTCATGCCCCTGGCGGCGGCGCTCGTGCCCTTCTGGGCGGCGCTGGGCGGGGTGCATCCCCTGGCGGCGTGCCTGCCCGTGGGCGGTCTGCCCCTGATTTTGTATTCGCTCATGCCTCCGCTGTGCCTGGCCTGCATCCTTATTTCCCTTGTCAGCGCCGTGGCCGCTCAGGAATGGAAAAAACGCCGGAAAGAGGAGGAGCAACGCTTTCATGCCGGAAAAACGACCGGTAAAGCAGCCGGAAAAAAGAAAAAAACCAAAAAATAAATGGGTCCAAAGGGCGCTGAGCCTGCTGCTTTCCCTGTTCATGATGGCCCTGGTGTACTGCGCGGCGGTGCTGCTGCAATCCCCCGCCGACACGCGGGAGGGCAGCTTCGTGGTGCAGGACGAGCAGGAGCCCGTCACCCGCATGCAGGCCGCCGCCATGAACGACGCTCACGCCCTGGCCCAGCTATTCGGCGCGCCGCTGCCCATGTTTCCAGATATCGCGGTGAACGGCCAAAGCGGCAACACCACCCACGACGGGCAGACCGTGCGCATCGTCACCATGCAGTATGACGATTTGCAAATCACCGCCGTTCGCCCCGCCAGCGCGGCGCCGCTGCTGCTGCGGGACGGGCTGTCCGTGTCGCTGCGCAGCGATTTAACGGTGCTGAACCTGCCCGCCGTGCTCTCCAGCCGGGGCGGCGCCCACTGCGTGTACCTTTCCAACGAATCCGCCGCCTATTCCCTCTATATTCCCAACGCCGGGGAGGACGCGTTTCTTTCCCTGCTGGGCCGCCTTTCCTGGGCTCAATAGCTTTTGCGGAAATGACAAAAGTTGCGTATGTTCTCCGGCGCTCTTTTATGCTATAATGTCTCCGGACGCTTTTCCGGCCTCCCGCAGGGGAAGCCGCAGGGCCATCCTATCGCGTTTTTCTTTCATCGTGCAGATACAGTTTTTTTCAAGGAGGATCATCCCATGGCAGATTCCCGGCGCAACCGCCGCCGCAAATCCAATAAGAAGGATGTGCGCCTGCCGCTGCTCATCGCGCTGGCGGCGCTGCTCGTTCTCTTTGTGCTCGTTATGCCCAAAACGCCCACCTACAAGGCGGTGAACGTGTCCGCCTCCGGCAATTTGTCCACCCACGCGGGCCTGGAGCTGTCCGAAGTGATGATGGACAACGCCTCCGCCTACCCCGACGAAACGGGCAAATTCGGCGATTGGGTGGAAATTCATAACACCCTGGACACGTCCATCAATTTGAAGGGCGTAGGCTTGTCCGACCGGTCGGACCGCATCATTTTCCTGTTTCCGGATGTGAACCTGACCGCCGGCGGCTACGTGGTGGTGTTCTGCGACGGAGTGAACAGGGACGATCCCCACGGCGCTTTCCACGCCAAATTCAAGCTCAGTTCCCTGGGCGAAACGGTGTACCTGTTCGATGAAAGCGGCATTTCCATCGACAGCGTGAAGGTGCCCACCCTGAACAGCGATGAAAGCTATGCCCGCAATGAAAAGGACGAATGGGAAAAGACCTTCTTTTATTCGCCCGGCTATCCCAACACCCTGGAGGGCCACGATGCCTACCTGGCCGCCTTCGTGGTGGAGCCCGGCGTTCTCATGCTCAATGAAGTGGTGCCCTCCCCCAAATCCGGCCTAAGGGATGAGGACGGCGATTTCTCCGATTGGGTGGAGCTGCACAACGCGGGCAGCCAGGATATCAAGCTGGGCAACTACGCCCTTTCCGACGACGAAACCAAGCCCGCCAAATGGCCCTTCCCCAAGGACGCGGTGATTCCCGCCGGGGGCTACTACATCGTGTTCTGCTCCGGCAAAAACAAGGTGGAGGAAAGCACCCGCTATCCCCACACCAATTTTTCCATCAGCAACGAGGAAGAAACCATCGTGCTTTCCACCCTGGTGGGCGAATTGGTAGACCGGGTGGTGGTTACCGGCGTAGGGCGGGATATGAGCTACGGCCGGGATGAAACAGGCAATTGGAAAACGTTCACCCTGCCCACCCCCGGCGCGCCCAACAACCAGGCCGGGGCCAACCGGGCGGACCAATTCATCCGCGCCCTGAACCCCACCGGCGTGTATATTTCCGAAGTCATGTCCTCCGCCAACCTCATCAAGCCCTTTGAGGACCAGGCTCCCTGCGATTTTGTGGAGCTGTATAACTCCTCCGCCCAGTCATGGGACCTGTCGGGCTGGGGGCTGAGCGACAATATCAATTGGCCCCGTAAATGGACGTTCCCCCAGGGAGCGTCCATTTCCCCAGGGGAATACAAGGTGATTATGCTGGATGGCTACACCGGCGCCGGCCAAAATGGCGCCCGCCTGAGGGCTTCCTTTAAGCTGGCCCATCTGGGCGGCGAAATGATGACCCTGTCCGACGCCACAGGCTTCATCCTGGACAGGCTGTACCTGCCGGAAATCCCCACGGATATTTCTTTCGGCAGGACGCTGGGGCAGGGCGGCTTTTTTTATTATGACGCGCCAACGCCCGGAGCGGCCAACGGCTCCGGCTTTACGGGCTTCAGCGCCCGGCCGCAGTTTGACCATGAAAGCGGCCTGTACTACGGCAAGCTTTCCGTGGCCCTCTCCGCCGAGCCCGGCGCCACCATCCGCTATACCACGGATGGGTCCATCCCCACGGTGGACAACAGCTTTGTGTACGCTGAGCCCATCGAGATCATAGGCACCATGGTCATTCGCGCCCGCGCCTTCCAGCCCGGCCTGCAGCCCTCGGAAACGGAAACCGCCAGCTTCTTTATGGAATTGTACCACACGCTGGACGTGGTGTCCCTGGTGTGCGACCCCTATGAGCTGTGGAACCCCACCACCGGCCTGCTCAGCGAGGAGCCGGACCACAGCAGCCGCAACAGGAAAAACCCTGAGGATACGGTGGTGCGCAAGCAGGATGAAAATGGAAATTTGATTCTGCCCTTCCTGACGCCGGTATACCGCTCCTTTGGCAAGGACGACCGGCAGGGCTATGTGGAAATTTTAAGCTGCGCCACCGGGGAAGCCTACATTTCCCAGGGCATCAAAATGGATTTGCTGGGGGCCTACTCCCTGGATATGCCCCAAAAATCCTTCAAAATCCGGGCCCAGGCAGCTTTGGGCGAAAAATACTTCAACGTGAATCTGTTTGAGGGCCAGCGGGATTACGAATACTATAAATCCTTCACCCTGCGCAATTCCGGCAACGACTGCGTGTGGACCAGGGTGGCCGACGTGGTGCAGTCCACCCTGGTGGATAAATACCTGCATTCCGATTTGATGACCCTGGCCTGGAAGCCGGTGGTGGTGTACTTAAACGGCCAATACTGGGGCCATTACAACCTGCGGGAGCGCAAGGACCGCTTTTCCATCGCCCAGCATGAAGGCCTGGATTTGGAAAAGGACAAGGAAATTTATGAAAACATGACCATCCTTAAGGGCAACAGCACCGTGGTGCAGGGCAGCAACAAGGAATACCTGGCCATGCGGG
>CAMOHY010000128.1 GCA_946615495.1 uncultured Clostridia bacterium | reverse complement strand
AAACATGCGTTTTTCCCTCGTTTCAGGGCATACCCCATACCAGAACGCCCGCCGCTTGACCCTTCGGGGCCCGCCGAGACGCGCCACGGCTTCGCCCGTGCACTCATCATTATAACATGCAAACGCACGCCTTACAAGCGCCGGGATGAAAAGTTTTAAGGAGCGATGGAAAAGCGTTCCAAAGCAAAAAGCCGCCCTGCCGGTTTTGCCGGAAAGGGTGGCGCGTGTCCATTTATCTCCCGTTTCTGTAAGCATAGTGGAGATATAATCCCAAACTCGCTCACAATTTTGGGGTGTAAAGTTATTTAAGGTGGCGATTTGCTTCCGCGCTCAGCTTCAAGCGCATCTGGTTGGGCATTTCTTCGCTCTCCTGCCAGGCGTAATCCATGGCCTGCGTCATGCCGCCCAGCACGGCCAGGGCCAGGTCGTCCCCATCGGCGGTCGCATCCAGGCGCGGGCCGCCATAGCGGATGGTCCATTCCGCGCTTTCCTCAGCCTCGGAGTATTCGCAAACGGCCTGGATACGCGGGCTGTCCAGCCGGGGAAGAAGCAGCTGCATGGTTTCCTCAAAGGCAAGCTGAATGCGGTTGGCCAGCTTCGGAGGAATTTGGCTTTTATTGCAGTAGGCGTCAATTTGCCCCGCCATGCCCAGGAAGTCGTAATCCCGGCTTTCGATGTTCAGCTCCAGCACCTTCAGCTTCTGGATGAAGCGCCGGGTGTTTTCCCGCTGCGGATGCTCAAAAATCTGCTCCGGCGTGCCGTCCTCGTAGATGCCGCCCTCGTCCATATAGAACACGCGGTTGGAAATGGCCCGGGCGAAGTTCATTTCGTGGGTGACGATCATCATGGTTTTGCCGGTTTTCGCCAGCTCCCGGATAACGGCCTGCACTTCGCCCACCATGGTGGGGTCCAAGGCGCTGGTGGGCTCGTCCAGCAAGATCACGTCCGGGTCCATGGCCAGGGTGCGGGCAATGGCAATGCGCTGCTTCTGGCCGCCGGACAGCTCGTCGGGGTAATTGAGCGCTTTTTCTGCCAACCCCACCATACGAAGCAGCCGCATGCCCTCGTCGTAAGCTTCCTGCTTGCTCTTTCCCAGCAAATCCATGGGAGAGAGCATAATGTTTTCAATCACCGTCAAATGGCCAAACAGGTTGAAGGATTGGAACACCATGCCCATCTTCTGCCGCACTTTATTGATATTGCATTTTTTGTCCGTAATATCCACGCCGTCCACCCATACGTGGCCGGAGGTGGGCTTTTCCATCTGGTTGATGCAGCGAAGCAAGGTGCTTTTGCCCGTGCCGGACGGCCCGATGACCGAAATTACATCGCCATCGTGAATTTCCACGGAAACGTCCTTGAGCGGCGTGACGTTGGGGTATTCCTTTTTCAAATGCTCAATCTTAATCATGGGCGTTTACCCCCTTCAAAATCTTTTCACGCTTGCGTTTCTTGGGATCAACGCTGATGCGGACCCGGCTGACAAAGAAGCTGAACAGCCCTTCCAGCACGAAGTAGATGACCGTGACGGCAATCAGGGGGAAGAAGGCTTCGTAGGTGCGGCTGCGCACGATATCGCCCATCTTGGTCAAATCCTGCACGGCGATATAGCCCACGATGGCCGTGGCCTTGATGAGCCCCACGATTTCGCCCTGATAGGCGGGCAGCACATGGGGAATGGCCTGGGGCAGGATGATTTTAAAGAAGGTGTGGCGGTTGGAGTGGCCCAAAGCGTAGGCCGCTTCATACTGGCCCCGGTCGATGGTGCCCACGCCCATTTTGATGAGGCCGAACACTGCCGCGCCAAAGGTGAGGGTGAAGCCGATCACCGCCACCGCAACGCCGCTGATGGCCACGGAGCCGAAAATGATGTAGTACAGAATCATGAGCAGCACCACCATGGGCGTGCCCTGCACCATCCACATGGAAAACCGGGTGACGCCGTTGGCGGCGGGGTTGCCGTTGCGGCAGAGCATAAAGAGCAAAAAGCCCAGCGCTGTGCCAAAGAGGATGGAAAGCAGGGTAATGAGCATGGTGTTTCCCACGCCCTCCAGGAACAATTGCCATCGGCCTTCCCGGATAAAGGTCTTATGGAAGCTGGCTGCCAGGCCGTCCCGGAAGGTTTCCTCCTGCGCCGCGGCGCCAGAAACAGCTTTCGTGGCAGGCGCCGCGGGCTTCTCCGCCTTGAGCACCGCCATGACCGTGCCGCCGGAAAAGTTGGGCGCTGAAAACAGCACGCTTTGCTTCCGTTCTTCCGTGATGGTGATGCCAGCGCCGCCGAAATCACATTTGCCGGACTGCACAGCCGGCAGCACGGCGTCAAAGCTCATATCCACAATTTCCAAGCCGTACCCATACGCCTGGCAGAAATGGACGGCGATATCGATATCATAGCCCACAACGTCACTGTTCAAAATATAGCTGAAGGGCTCGTACATCGCCTCCGTCGCCATCCGCAGCTTTCCATTGGCTGCAGGGAAGCTTTCGTAATCCGCAAGGGTCTTTTGGGCCGCATCGTCGCTGAACCATTTGGCCTCGATGGCTTCCAAGGTACCATCCTCCCGGATGCCGCGCAGGTATTCGCTGAACTGATCGCAAAGCGCCTGGCCCTCGTCGGTTTTGGAAAACACATAGGCAAAATCGAAGCTTTCCATGTATTCCGGCACGTATGTGAGCTTGTCATTTTGCCGCATCTGGGCCTTCGCAACGGGTTCATCCACCGCGTAGGCGTCGATTTTATAGGTCAAGAGCGCGTTAATCATATCGGCCTTGGTATTGTAGTACGCAATTTTTGCGTTGGGAAGCTGTTCGCTCACCGCTTGGTCAAAGCTGGTGCCGGTCTGCACGCCGATGCGCTTGCCGTTCAGCTGGGAAAGAGAGGTGAACACGCCGGACTGTACAAGGGAGTTTGCAAGTTCCCTTTTTCGGACAACCAGCACCGTGCCGCTGTCATAGGTGGCGGAGCTGAACAGCACGCTTTCGGCCCCTTCTTCGGTAACGGTAATGCCGCAGCCCGAAAAATCACATTTTCCTGATTGCACAGACGGCAGAATGCCGCCACAATCCATGGGCACGATCTCAAGCCCATAGCCGTTGGCCTCGCAGAAACGGGCGGCGATATCCACATCGTAGCCCACGATGCGATTCTCCTTCACATAGGCAAACGGCAGAATGGACGTATCCACCGCCATGCGCAGGGTGCCGCGGGCAGCGGGCAGGGCCTCATAATCCAGCACGGTGCGCTTCGCGTCGTCCGCGCCGAACCAGATTTCCTTGATTTCCGCCAGCGTTCCATCCGCGCGCAGCCCGTCCACAAAGGCGCTGTACGCATCGCGCAAAGCCTGACCCGCCTCGTTCTTGGCAAAAACGGAAGCAAAGAAACTGCTGTCCAGACGATCTGGATAAATTTCCAAATCATCGTTTTCGATCAGCATAAAAGCGGCAGTGGGTTCTTCGGTGACCCAAGCATCCACTTTGCCCAAGCGCAGCGCTGTCATGGCGTCAGCCTGGGTGTCGAAGTAGCTCAACGTGATATTTGGAATTACGCTCTGCGCCACATTGCCGGAGATTGTGGTCGTCTGTGCGCCGATGCTCTTGCCCTCAAAAGCGGCAAAGGGCGAAGATGCGGCTTCCGCCGCGCTGCCCTCGTTCAGGATCGCCAGCACCACGCCGCCGGTGGAGGTGGGATCGGAAAAGAGCACCTGCTCCTTGCGCTCCTCCGTCACGTTCATATCGGTGGTAAAGTCATATTTTCCGGACTGGATGGCCGGGATGCGGGCGGCAAAATCCACGTCGCCCAGCTCCAGGCTGTACCCGGCGTAGCGGCAGAAGCGCACCACCAGGTCGATATCGTAGCCTACGTTTTTGTCGTCCTTAATGTAGGAAAAGGGCATATCCGTAGAGGTGGTGACGACGCGGATGGCGCCTTTTTCACCGGTCAGGCCGGACATATCCACAACCTTGCGTTCCTCATCCACCCCGAACCAGATATCGTCCAGCTCCTGTATGGTGCCGTCAGCGTGACATTTTGCCAGGAAGGCGTTCAGCTCTTCGCACAGGGCGGCGCTTTTCGGGTCGTTTTTCCGGAAAGCGAAGCTGTATTCCTGGTTGGTAATCCGCTCCCGGATATAATCAATTTGGGGCTGCTCCGCATGCACCGATTTCAGCCCCGGCTCGTCGCCCAGGTAGGCGTCGATTTTTCCCGCCAGCAGGGCGGCAATGCAGTCCGGGTAGCCGTTCAGGTATATATATTCACTGTCGGGGAAGTAGGTGTGCGCCACTTTCTCCATCAGCCCGCCGACGATCACGCCAAGGCGTTTGCCGTTGTAGGCCTGCCAGGCTGGGGCGGCTTCGGTTTTCCTCTGCGCTTCTCCGCGCACCATCACGCCCAGCCTTTCCTCATACAGCACATCGGAAAAACGCACCGCTTCCTGCCGCTCGGAGGTGATGTTCAGGTTGGCCATAACGCAGTCCACATCGCCGGCGGCAGCGGCGGCGATGACGGCGTCGTAATCATATACCTTAAACTGCACATTCGCCCCAAGCCATGCGGCAAAACGGCGGGCCAGCTCGATATCATAGCCCGTCAGTTCCGTTCCCTTATAGTAGCTGTAAGGCGGCACGATGCCCGTGGTGCCCACCGTCAAATGCAGGGCGGGGTTTCCCGGCAGCGCGATGTCCGGCATGGTTTCCTTGCCGTCCACCGCCCAGCGGCGGTACATATCGTCCAGCGTGCCGTCCGCCCTGATTTGGCCGATGAACTGGTTGAGCTTTCCTTCCAGGTCGGGGATTTTCGACGCGGGAGAAATCCCCACGGCGACCTGGATAGGTTCGCCCAGCGTTTCATCCAGCAGGTGCACGCCGGGAACGCCGCTTTTGGCGGCGATGCGCATCTGGTTCAAATCGTAAATATAGGCGTCGATCTTTCCCTGGGACACCGCCATGTACGCTGTGCTGTTGTCCATGAAAAAAGCCAATCCTGCCTGGGGCAATTCCTTGCGAATGATCGATTCCGCCGCGCTGCCTTGGGATACGCCCACGACCATGCCCGGCGCGTTCAGCTGCGCGGAATCCGTAATCTCCTCCCCGGCATAGGCCGGAAGGGCAGCGAAAACCAGCAGCGCCGCCAGCAGCGCGAAAAACTGTTTTTTCATACAAAAGCTCCTTCACGAATGGTCAGGATAACAGCACGCCCCCTCGCGGCCCACAAGCGGTCCTCCCCTTGAACGCCCTGTTCCTTTTTCCGCCGCTTATTTTCCCGCGTAGAATTCAGTTTCTGTCCGGTTCATCTGAATCAGCACAGAGCTCTGGTTGAAGGCCGCAATCAGGTCGTCGGACGCCTGGTGCACCTTATCGGCCGTTGTGTCGCTCAGGTAGATGACGAGGGTGTATTCCTGATACAGGGTTCCGTCGTCGCCGACCCAGCCGCCATTAGCCTCCTGGATGGTATAGCCGCCGAAATGCTTGATTAAGATTTCCTTCGCTTTTTCCTTTGCCTCCTCCGGCGCGCATACCGGCTCGTTCGTGTCCTTGTCATTGGTGCCCAGATACAAAACATACTGGATATCCGCCGTTTTTTCTTCCGCCGGTTTCGCGGCAAGGATCAAGCTGGCGGCGGACAGGCCGGCAGCAATCAGCGCAAGCGCCAGCGCAAGAATGCCTATTTTCTTATACATCGTTTTTTCCTCCCTTTGTTATTGCAAAGCGCTTTATTTTTTCCGCCCTGGGTGGACCCGCGAAAAGCGGCCCCTTCGCTTTTTACGCGATGTTCAGAATATCAGAAAAGCCGGTCACATCGAACACTTCGCGCACAATTTCGTTGGCGTTGAGAATTTTGAGCCCGCCCTTGCGCGCCATCGCCTTATGCGCGCTCAGCAGCACCCGCAGCCCGGCGGAAGAAATATACTCCAGCTTGCCCAAATCCAGCGTGAGGGCTTCCGCGCCGTCCAATTCGGCGTTCAGTTCCCTTTCCAGTTCGGGGGCGGTGACGGTGTCCAGCCTGCCCTCCAGGCTGAAGGTCAGCTCTTGGCCGGTTTTTTCTTTGTTGATTTTCATATTTTATTTTTTCCTCCTTTTTGATCCTTCTTCTGTGCTTCAGGAACCAATTCAATCAAAAGTCCGATTCATTATAGCATTTCTTCCGGCAAATTTCCATGCAAAAGCAGGGGCATGAGCCGTTATAAATATAAATTTTTTCTAAACATTGAATGCGCCCGCGTTGAAAAGACGCCCGAAAGCGCCGTCTTGTTCCCTAAGCTGTTTTGAGGCAGGCCGCCTTCTTGGGCGTTTGAATCTTAACCTAAACAAATCTGGAGCGGAGCTTGTCCCCGCGGAAGAATTTTTCATTTCTTTTAAATTTTCCGCCCGTGATGCGTTCGCATCACAGAAAACCGGAAAAGCATGGGGCTGTCTCGCAAACAAAAAAGCGCACAAAAAACATGACGGGAAGCTGTAGGGGCGGATATCATCCGCCC
>CAMOHY010000127.1 GCA_946615495.1 uncultured Clostridia bacterium | reverse complement strand
CCATCCACGAAGCCCGTCACCCGGCCGTCGCACATGACCATGATCCGGTCGCTCATGCCGATCAGCTCGCTCATTTCGGAGCTTATCATGATGATGCTCTTGCCTTCCTTGGCCAGATCGGCAATGATGCAGTAGATTTCATATTTCGCGCCCACGTCAATGCCGCGGGTGGGCTCATCCAGAATCAGCACGTCCGGGTCGTTGGCCAGCCAACGGCCCACCAGCACCTTCTGCTGGTTGCCGCCGGACAGGGATTTAATCTGGGTCTTGGAGGACGGCGTTTTGATGTTCATTTTCTTCACGTTGTCCTCCACCAGCTGTTCCACCTTTTTCTTATTGATGGCAAAGCCGTGGTCCAGATACTTATTCAAGGAGGAGATGGAAATATTGTCCGCCACGCTGAGCACGCCCATGATGCCGCTGCCGCGCCGGTCCTCCGTCAGCAGGGCGATGCCCTGATCGATAGCGTCCTTGGGCCGGTCGATCTTCATTTCCTTGCCCTTATAGAAGATTTGGCCCTTGCTGTGGGAGCGGATGCCGAAAATGCCCTCCATCAGCTCCGTGCGCTGGGCGCCCACCAGGCCGCCCACGCCCAGGATTTCACCCTTGCGCAGTTGAAAATTGATATTCCGGAAGGACCGGGGATTGATGGAAGTAAAATCCTTCACCTCAAACACCACTTCGCCCGGATGATTGTCCTTGGGCGGGTACAGGTTGGTCAGCTCCCGGCCCACCATTTGGGTAATGATCTTGTCGGTGGTCAGGTCCTTGGCCTCCCAGGTGCCGATGTATTTGCCATCGCGCATAATGGTCACGTCGTCGCCGATGCGCAAAATCTCATCCATCTTATGGGAAATATACACCACGGCCACGTTTTCGGCCTTTAGGTCCTCGATGATGCGGAATAGGGCCTCCACCTCGTTGGCGGTCAGGGAGGAGGTGGGCTCATCCAGAATCAGCACCCGGCAGTTGGCGGACACGGCCTTGGCGATTTCCACGCTCTGCATCTGGGATACGCTCAGCTCGCCCACCTTCTGCTTGGGGTCAAAATTCATGCGCACCTTTTTGAGCAGCTCCGCGGTATCGGCGTACATCTTTTTGTGGTCAATAATAGGAATAAAGCCCAAAGCCTTCTTCATGGGATAGCGGCCCAGAAAAATATTTTCGCCCACGGTGCGGGCGGGAATGGGCTGCAATTCCTGGTGCACCATGGCGATGCCCTTGGACAAGGCGTCCATGGGGTCATGGATGGATACTGGCTGGCCATCCATTTTGATTTGCCCCTCATCCATTTTATAAATGCCGAACATGCACTTCATCAGCGTGGATTTTCCCGCGCCGTTTTCCCCCATCAGGGCGTGCACCTTGCCGGGACGCAGCCGAAGCTGGGCATGGTCCAGGGCCTTCACGCCGGGGAAGGATTTGCACACGTCCGTCATTTCCAGGACGTATTCAGCCATATAGGCGTTTCCCCCTTTTTTCTTTGCGTAGCGGAGCGGCGGCTCCTATGAAAAGTGGGTGAGCCGGGAAAGGGCCCACCCACCGTTCATTCCGTTATCCTGCGGGCTTCCAATGCCAAAGCATTACATGGCATCCACGTAGGCCTTGTTGACCTTTACGTAGTCAACCCAGTAGTAGTTATCAATGTCTTCGCCATTGAGCAGCTTAACAGCCACGTCAACCGCCGCGTGGGACTGGCCGATATGGTCGTTCAGCACGGTACCGGTCATTTCGCCGTCCTTTACCAGCTGCACAGCTTCTTCCAGCGCGTCCACGCCCAGCAGGTAAATGTCTTTACCCACCACGCGGCCGGCGGTCAGAATAGCGGTGGCGGCGCCCAGCGCCATAGCGTCGTTGTTGCAGAACACAACTTCGATCTTATCGCCATAAGCGGTCAGCGCGTTGGCGCACAGCTCCTGGCCCTTGGTCTGGTCCCAGTTGCCCACCTGGTCATCCAGGCATTCCACTTCGTAGCCAGCGTCGGTCAGCGCCTTGATGGAGAATTCGGTGCGGTACTGGGCGTCGATGTTTTCGGGGTCGCCCTCGATCATGATGTAGCTGATCTTGCCGTCGCCGTTGATGTCGCCATGGTTGTCCAATTCGGCCACCATTTCGCCCTGGAAGGTGCCGCTCTGACGGGCGTCAGCGCCAACGTAGCAAACCTTGGCGTTGTTCAGGATGCCTTCGTAGGCTTCGTCCAGGGTGTTGCCATCGGCGTCGTAGGCCAGAGGCTCACGGTTGATGAGCACCAGCGGGATACCGGCCGCCACGATCTCGTCGATCACGGCGTCGGCGGAAGAGGTCTGCACCAGGTTGAGGATGATGACGTCCACGCCCTGGGTGATGAAGTTGCGGATCTGGTTGGTCTGCTCGGCCATGTCGTTTTTGCCGTCAGCCATGATGATATCGTACTTCACTTCGTCGGTTTCCAGCGTCTTAAAGTAAGCTTCGATCTCGTTGCGGTACAGGGTCATGAAGTTGTCGGTGAACTGGTAAATGGATACGCCTACCTTATAGGTTTTCACTTCAGCGGAAGCGAAGGAGCACATCCCCAGCACCATGATAGCAGCCAGCAGGAACGCCAATACCTTTTTCATAGGAACCATCTCCTTTGAGATAATATTTCATGCGGCACCGCCGCACAGAGCCATGTGATAAATAGACAAATTTTTTCTTCTATTTTTGTCCTCGTTCAGATTATGGCACACCTCCGGAAAAATGTCAACCAGAAAACGCAAAAATACAAAATTTATTCACATTTTCATTTTTTCCCTTTTTCCCAAGCTTCTCCCAGCCTCCGGCGGCGGAAAATACCCCGCTTGGGCGGCAGGCTGTACAAACGCAAAATATTATGATATAATCACCATTGTGTTTCAAATTCTTTACGAACGCAGGAGGGCACATGAAACGAAAGGGCGCAGAAAGGGTGCTGGGGCTGCTGCTGGCGGTCCTGCTTTGCCTGCCCGGATTATGCGCGCCCGCCCTGGCGGACGAATATGACGAACGGTATCCCGAACTGCTGGCCGAAGGGCACCTGACCTCCGTGGCCGCCATCGTGATTGAGGCGGATTCCGGCCGGGTGATTTTTGAAAAGAACCCGGACCAGCGCATGTATCCCGCCTCCACCACCAAAATTCTCACCGTGTGGCTGGCCTTGGTAATGGGGGAAAACCTGGCGGGCAATTCCTATGAGGAAAAGCTGGAAAACAAATTTCCCGTCAGCGAAAACGCCACCAACCTGGCCCCGGACGAATCCTCCGCCAAGTTTGCCACGGGGGAAGAGGTGCGCCTTATCGACCTGTGCTACGCCGCCATGCTGGTATCCGGCAACGACGCGGCCACCGCCATCGCCGAAGGCCTGGGCGGCACGGTGGACAATTATGTGAGCCTGATGAATCAGGCCGCCTATTCCCTGGGCTGCCACGACACCCACTTTGTGAACGCCAACGGCCTTCATGACGAAAACCATTACACCACCGCGCGGGACCTGGCCACCCTGGCCCGCATCGCCATGCAGCATGACACCTTCCGGGAAATCGTTGGCGCTTCGGAATACACCCTGCCCAAGGACAATATTTACCGGGCCCGCTCCATCCTAAACGGCAACAACTTCGCCGCCAAATCCAACCAGGCGGACAAGGAGGGCCGCTATTATCCCGGCGCTACGGGCATCAAGACCGGCACCACCTCCGCGGCGGGCAACTGCTTGGTGGCCTCCGCCAGCCGGGACGGGGTGGACCTGATTTCCGTGGTGCTGGGCGCCACCTCCGACGCCAGCCGCTATGAGGACACCAAAAAGCTGATGGACTACGGCTTTTCCCAGTTTTTGAGCACCAGCATCGCCGAAATTTACCTGCGCAACCCGCGGGTCATCGATATCCGGGGCTTTGACCTGAACGACGAACAGGTGGGCCGCCTGACGCTGGATATCCGCCTTCAGTCCACCGGCGTGTCCGATTCCATCGTCACCACCCGTGAGGAAATGGAATACTGGGTGCAGAATTTTTCCAGCATGACGGTGACGGAGTTTACGCGGGAGCTGCGGGCGCCCGTCACCCAAGGCGAAGTGATGGGGACGCTGACCTATTACGGCAGCAGCGGCGTGCCCGTGGTGTACGATCTGGTGGCCTCCCGCTCCATCGCCGCCCGCGAGCAGATCGCCCCGTCGGTGGAGCAGATCATCGCCGCCGCGGAAAACGACCCCAACCCCTTTCCCCGCATCACGGTGGAATTGGTGGTGATTTACCTGGTCCTGCCCGCCGCCGCGGTCCTATTGGCCCTGCGGGTGGTAAAGGCGCTGCTGCGCGTAATTAAAAAACGCCGGAAGGTGAAGGCCTATAAGCCCACCAGCCGGTATTACAGATAAAAAAATGACCGCTCGTTCTATCCCTCCGCTTCCCCGCATATGATAGCGTGGAGGCGGATTTTTTGTTCATACTATATTAGACGCAGAAAAGAGGCGTTTTGTTTCACGCCGGACCAAAATTTGAGAAAATTGTAATCACTGTAAATCTTGGGCTTTTTCGCCCAAATTGGGTAGAAATTCCACGCTCTGCGTGCTATAATAGGACCATACAGGCCCCCATCGCCTGCATGCTGCTCCGGTATGCCGGAGGAAAGGAAGAGAAATAAAATGAAAAAACCTGCCCTGCGTTCCCTTTGCGCCCTCTTTTTGGCCGTGCTGATGCTTGTTGCCGCGGTGCCTGCCCTGGCCGACGGCACGCCGGGCGATCTGTATATGTACGTGCGCACCGGCAACTCCGGCAAGCTGCATCTGCGCGCCCTGCCTTCCACGGATTCCCAGTCCCTGGGCCTGTATCCCAACGGCACGCCCGTGCTGGTGGAAAGCATTACCAACAGCAGCTGGGCCTTCGTGCAGGTGGATGGCCGCCGGGGCTACATGGTCCTGAGCTGCCTGACCGGCGTGGCCCCGGCCTACACCCCCTCGCCCGCCGTCACGCCCGTGCCCACGGAGGATACCACCCTCTATGTCCGCACCGGCAATTCCGGCAAGCTGCACCTGCGGGAGGCGGCCAGCCAGAATGCCCGTTCCCTGGGCCTGTATCCCAACGGCACCGCCGTGCGGGTCACCGCCCGCTCCGGCGCGTGGGCCTTTGTGAACATCAGCGGCGTGAGCGGCTACATGATGCTCCAGTTCCTCACCCCCACCGTTCCCAGCCAGCCCGTTACGCCCCAGCCCACGGCGATTCCCGGCACCTCCCAGCTCATGTATATCCGCACCGGCAACACAGGCCGCCTGCACCTGCGGGAATACCCCAGCCAGAGCGCCGCTTCCCTGGGCTTGTTCGCCAACGGCACGCCCGTTTACGCCGTGCCCATGGGCAACGGCTGGTGCCAGGCGATGGTGAACGGCAAGTCCGGCTATATGATGCTCAAATACCTGGTGTCCTCCTCCGATGCGCCCACCGCCGCCCCCACCGCTGCCCCCGTGCCCATTCCTGAGGGCAGCACCATCCTGTACGTCGCCACCGGCAACACGGGCAAGCTGCATCTGCGGGAAAACATGAGCACCGACGCGGGCTCCCTGGGCCTGTTCCCCAATGACACCGCCGTTGCCGTGATCGCCAATTACGGCGCCTGGGCCTACGTGAATGTGAACGGCAAGCTGGGCTATATGATGACCCGCTATCTGCGCACCACGCCTTCTTATATGCCGCCCGCCGCGACGGACACGGCTGCCCCCGGCCAGGCCACCCCCGCCCCCACTTTCCCGCCCACCTTC
The DNA here is from genome assembly GCA_946615495.1 of uncultured Clostridia bacterium. Taxonomy (GTDB): domain Bacteria; phylum Bacillota; class Clostridia; order Christensenellales; family Aristaeellaceae; genus RUG563. The sequence continues at coordinate 781 of CAMOHY010000127.1, read as the reverse complement.
AGCGCCACCGTGCGCCAGCCCAACAATTCCTTCGTTTATCTGCGCTCCACCCGCAGCAGCGAAAGCACCGTGAACGTGATTTGCCAGGTGCCCAGCGGCAGCGTCGTCACCGTGGTGGAATGGGGCGATTTGTGGAGCAAGGTGCGCTACGACGGCATGGAAGGCTACATGGTGACACATTATCTGAAATAAATTCTTTTATTCTTCCAATTTTAGGACCAGAGGGCCTGCCCCCTGGTCCATTTTTTTGCCCTTTTCGCGGGTTTTTTATTTCGCGTTTATCCTTCGTTTTCCGTCCAAATCACGCAGGAAAATTTCGACAAATTATTTGGGAAAAAGTATTGACATTTCGGCCCCCGTGTGGTTTAATGTTTCCTGCCTTGAAGTTTAGAATTTCTAAACTTTCGGGAGTGGATTCCGGTTTAGTAAAAGTAAACTTTTTGCGAAAGGAGGGAACGCGCTTTGAACATCGGCGAAAAGCTGCGCAGGCTGCGGCTGCAAAGGAACCTGACCCAGGAAGAAATGGCCGACCGGTGTGAGCTGAGCAAGGGCTTCATTTCCCAGGTGGAGCGGGACCTGGCCTCCCCCTCCATCGCCACGCTGACGGACATGCTGGAATGCCTGGGCAGCAATTTGAAGGAATTCTTTTCCGAAACGGAAGAGGAAGAAAAAACCGTGTTTGCCCGCGGCGACATGTTCGTAAAAGAGGATGGGGACCAGCTTCGCGGCAGCATCACCTGGCTGGTGCCCAGCGCCCAGAAAAACGAAATGGAGCCCATTT
>CAMOHY010000126.1 GCA_946615495.1 uncultured Clostridia bacterium | reverse complement strand
GAACCCTCAACAAAGGTTTTGGAGACCCACGTGTTACCATTACACCATTCCCCTACGCAACGGATTCATTATAGCGCACGGATGAGCGTTTGTCAATCACTTTTTTGCGCAAAAAATAAAATATTGAAAATAGCGTAAATTTCCAGAGTAACGTCCACAGTGGACGTTACTCTGGAAATTTACGGCTACAGATTTTTAGAATTCCCGCTCATTCCAATGAAATATTTTGCTTGACACTTATCCTTCCCCGTGCTATAATATTTGAGCACTCCGAAAGGAAGGCATGCGCCCGTAGCTCAGTTGGATAGAGTGTCAGACTCCGACTCTGAAGGCCGCGCGTTCGAGTCGCGCCGAGCGCACTTTACCGCAGATCCTTGAAAAAACAAGGACCTGCGGTTTTCTATTGCCTGCTGTCAGAATCCCAAAGTATCGTTTACCAGGATCACATGGATTCTGCCGGCATGGCGGGAAAAGCGGGTAATGAGAATTTGGCAGCAAATGGTATCGGGCGATTTACAGTTCATGCAGGAGCCTGTTTTGCTGCATGGCGTCGCCAGGCCGAAGCGCTGGGCGTTGATGGGCGCGGCAACGTTCCGGGCGCGCTTGATCGCCCCGTCCACATCGTCGCACACCTTATTCATGCCCACGATAAAAATCACCTTTTTGGGCCCCTGGGCGATGGCGGACACCCGGTTGGCGTTGCCGTCGATATTGACCATCACGCCGTCCTCGGTAATGGCGTTGGCGCCGGCCAAAAACACGTCGGCGTCGTAGGCGGCCAGCATGGCGGCCCGCTTATCCGCGTAAGCGTCCCGGTCAATAAAATGGTAGTTTCCTTTTTTCACCGCGTCCACCAGGCCGATTTCATGAGCGCTCATTGCCCCGCCCATGGTGACGGAGCTGCCCTCCGGAATCAGCTTCAGCGCCGTTTCCAGGGCTTCTTCCTTGCTGGCGGCGTAATAGCCCGTCATATTGCGGCTCTTTAACCCTTTCATTACTTTTTCAGCAAGAAGCTGATTCCTTTTTTCAATGTTGGGGTTCATTTTCTTCTTCCTTTCTTCATCATTCATTCCACGGTCGAAAATCCGCCTCGTGCTATGTACAGCGCAGGTATTCCTGCATAAATAATAGCACGCATTAGAACTTAATTCAACTCATACGGCAAAAATAAATTTTTATTCAGCTGTTCTTACAACCGGACGGGCGCCCTTTGCCGCTCAGGTATTTCTTCCTTACAACGAAACTTTTCAGCTATTGACAGGAAATTCCTTGTTGATTACAATTTATAAGAAATCCGTTGTGAAGGCCCTTTTTTATCAGCGAATTTCCTTTTTATCAAAAGCAATTCCAGAAAGGAGCAATAGCGTGAGCGCAATGAACGAGCCTTTCGATATTCAAGCCTATATGACGGGCGGCGTTGAGCGCGTGGTGAGCGACGCCATCAAGGCCACCCTGAGAGACCCGCGGGAAAGCGCCTTTATGGTAAAATTTGCCGCCGCCAGCCGGGCCGCCAGCAAAAAACGCCGCAAGGCGGAGGACGCGGGCGAGCATATTCCGCCTTTCCTCATTGCCAGCATCACCAGCCAGTGCAACCTGCACTGCGCGGGCTGCTATTCCCGGTGCAACCATGCCACGGTGGACGCCGCCCCTGTAAAGCAATTGACGGATGAGGAATGGCTGCGCATCTTCGACGAAGCGGACGAATTGGGCATCAGCTTTATCCTGCTGGCAGGCGGCGAGCCCATGCTGCGCCGGGACATCATCGAAGCGGCGGGCAAAAAGAGCCGCATCCTCTTCCCTATTTTCACCAACGGCACCTTCATGGACGAACAGTATTTTCATCTGTTCGATAAATGCCGGAACCTTCTTCCCATCATGAGCATTGAGGGAGAAAAAGAAATAACCGACGCCCGGCGGGGAAACGGCATCTTTGACCGGCTGATTGCCAATATGGATGAATTGCACAATCGGGGCCTGATTTTTGGCGCGTCCGTTACCGTGACGACAGAAAACATCAAAGAAGTTTCTTCCCGCTCTTTCCTTCAAAAGCTGTCGGACCGGGGCTGCAAGGCCGTGATTTTTGTGGAATTCGTGCCGGTGACGGAGGAAAGCCAGCAGCTTGCCCCCGGCGACGGCGACCGGGAATATTTGCGGCAGGAGATTTTAAAGCTGCGCCAGGAGCACCCTGAAATGGTGTACATCGCCTTCCCCGGCGATGAAAAATCCTCCGGCGGCTGCGTGGCCGCGGGCCGGGGCTTTTTCCACATTAACAGCCACGGCGGGGCGGAGCCCTGCCCCTTCTCCCCCTATTCGGATATCAACGTACGGGACACCTCCCTGCGCGCGGCCCTGAAATCGCCGCTGTTCCTGGCCTTGCAGGAGGAGGGCGTGCTTAAGGAGGACCATCCCGGCGGCTGCGTGCTGCACGAAAAACGGGCCCAGGTGGAAAAGATTATGGCAGAATCAGTCCATCATTAAAAGGAGGAATACCCAATGAACACCGGAACCATCATTTTGATCGCTGTGTGCGCGGCGCTGCTCTGCTGCTGCTTTACCCATCGCCGGGTGATCCGCGCGCTCATCCAGCATGAGCCCATGCCCAAAGCGCCCAAATGGCACGTTTGGATAAAAAAAGAAAACAGAAGAGCCTGATACAGTGCATAACAGCCGGTCGGATGACGCAGAACGCTCTGGGCCATCTGACCGTTTTTTATCTCGAATCCTTTTATCGGGCGGTTGATTTTTATTATTGGAAGGTATTTGTTCAGCCGTGAATGGCAGAATGCTTTAAAGCTGTTGGAGAGTACAGTTTATATGGTTGAAAAATATAGTACGCGGCCCAGTCTATCGACTATCTAAAACTGTACTCTGAACTCTGTTCACTCCTTCGTAGCTTAAAGCGTTTTTTTCTCCCTTGACGGCTGAATCGCTGCATTGGAAGAATGTTTGAGTTTCGGGTTTACTGGAGAAGAATTGTTTGATATAATAGGGGCGCGCAAAGCGAAAGGGAACGCACGCCCTTTCTTATATATTGGAATTTTTGTGTTTTCCGCGTTGAAAGCGGCGCTGCCCGGCATTCATTGATTTCGTAATCATTTCCGCTGAAAAAACAAAAGAAGGGTTCATACGATGGTAAAGGATAAAAAGTTCTACAAAACCATTCTGCGCCTGTCGCTGCCCGCGGCGTTTCAAAGCGCGGTGAATTTGCTGGTGGTAATGGCGGACAACGTGATGGTGACGCGCACGGGAGAAAACGCCCTGTCCGCCGTTGCCCAGAGCAACGCCATCACCACCTTCGTCACCGCTGGGCTCACCGGGCTGGCCACCGGCGCCATCGTGCTCATCAGCCAGTATTGGGGCAAGCGGGATGAAAAACGCATCCGCACGGTGTGCGCGGTGTCGGTGGGAGCGTGCCTTTTGTTCGCCCTGCTGGCGATCGCCTTGGTGCAGCTGTTTCCCCGAACGCTGCTGGGCCTGGTCATCAACGGCGGCGAAACGGCGGTAATCAATTTGGCTATGCAGTATTTGCCCATCGTGTGCCTGAGCTATCTGCCGCTGGCCCTTACCAGCGCGTTGGTGGGAATATTGAAGGGCGTGGAGGTGGTGCGCGTAACGCTGTACACCACCGTGCTTTCCCTGTTTGCCAATATCGGCCTGAATTACGTGCTGATTTTTGGTCATTTGGGCCTGCCCGCTCTGGGCGTAAAGGGCGCGGCCATTGCCACGGTGATCGCCCGGCTGCTGGAAGCGGCGCTGGTTTGGCTGTACTTTTTCCGCGTCCAGCGCGCCCTGCCCATCACACCCCGGCATTTGCTGAAAAGCGAATCCTGGGCCTGGCAGGACTATGCCCGCTTCGGCCTGCCCGTGGGCCTGACCGACGCCCAGTGGGCGCTGGTGAACCTGCTCAAGGCCGTTATTCTGGGCCAGATGGGCAAAACGATGATCGACGCCACCTCCGTTACCGATATGATGATGAACCTGGGCACCATGTTCACCTTCGCGCTGGCGGGCGGCGCCTGCGTGGTGGTGGGCAAGGCCGTGGGCGAAAAGGATTACAAGCGGGTGCGGGAATACGCGGGCACCATTCAGGTGATGTTCCTGGGCATCGGTGCGGTCATGTGTACGCTGGTGTTTTTCCTGCGCAGGCCCTTTGCCTCCCTGTATCATTTAAATGAAGATACCTTTGCCCTGGCCACAAAAATGATCGCCATCTGCTCCTTTACCCTGCTTGGCACCACCTACCACGCCTCCTGCTTTGTGGGCATCAACCGCGGCGCCGGAGACAGCCGGTTTGTCATGCTGGTGGATATGATCTGCGGGTGGCTGGTGGTGCTGCCCCTGTCCGCGCTGGCCGCCTTCGTGTTCCATTGGCCTCTGGCGGCGATTTATTTCTGCACCCGCATCGATCAGTGCTTCAAATGGATCATCGCGTTTTTCCGCCTGCGTGGAAACAAATGGATCAAGAACGTGACCCGCAGCGACCAGGCGGCCTCCTAATTCCGCCGTATGGTTCCGGCAGGGTCCCTTTTTCCCCTTACCCTGCGCCCGCGTTTGCCTCTTTTCTCCATAAAATGGAATAAATGGGCACTTGTTCCGCTCTGTTCCGGCAATTTGATGGGGCAGAGTCTTTTTTTTGTATTATTTTATGTATTTTTTGCTCTAAAAGTTGACATTTTCGCCATATTGGAGTATACTATATTTAGTATTATGAAAAACAAGTTTTTGCAAAGCCGGAATGATTTCTTTCGAGGCTGTTCCCTGTTGTCCGGTTTCCAGTTCCGAACAGCTTGACAAAGAACGATAACAAGAAAATGGGGAGATGATTTCAGCGTGAGCAGCCAGAGCATGACAGCCCCCAAGAGCAGAAAAAAAGGAATGATGCACTGGATCAGGCAGCGCCGCATCAACAAGAACTGGCAGTTCTATGTAATGCTGATCCTGCCGCTGGCATGGTATTTCATTTTCTGCTATATGCCTATGCCCGGCGTCATCCTGGGCTTCAAAAAATACATGGCGCTCAAAGGCGTCTATGGAAGCCCCTGGGCCAATCCCTGGTATAAATGGTTCCAGAAATACTATCAATCCCCCTATTTTGCCAGGACCATTTCCAACACGTTCATCCTGAGTTTTTCCTCCCTGCTGCTGGGCTTCCCGCTGCCCATCCTATTGGCGCTGCTGCTGAACGAGGTGCGCAGTAAAGGGTACCAGAAATTCGTGCAGAACGTGACCTATATTCCCCACTTCCTGTCCACGGTGGTGCTGGTTGGCATGCTCACCTGCTTTACCAACCGTTATTACGGCATCGCCAACAAGCTCATTGAGGCCTTGGGCGGCACGGCGGATAACTGGATGCAGGTGCCGTCCCTGTTCCGCCCGCTGTATGTGGGCTCCGGCATTTGGCAAAACATGGGCTGGGATTCCATCATCTATATCGCCGCCCTGGCCGGGGTGGACCCGCAGCTGCATGAAAGCGCCTACATTGACGGGGCCAACCGCTATCAGTGCATGTGGTATATCAACCTGCCCTGCATCATGCCCACCGTGGTCATCATGCTCATTTTGAATTCCGGCTATATTCTGTCCGTGGGCTTTGAAAAGGTTTACCTGATGCAGAACAACCTGAACATGGCCGTTTCGGACGTTATTTCCACCTACGTTTACCGCATTTCCCTGCTTTCCTCCAATCAGTTTGAGCTGTCCACAGCCATCGGCCTGTTCAATTCCGTCGTCAACTGCGCTATGCTGGTGCTGGTCAACTCCATCGCGCGCAAGGTCAGCGACGTGCAGCTGTGGTAAGAAAGGAGGGAAAGAAGATGTCTCAGGCTAAAAACGCAGTCACCCGGCGCCGCCGCCATTCCCGCCAGTCCAAAGGCGATATCGTTTTTGAAACGATTGTGGTCATTCTTCTGGGCCTGCTTACGTTTACCATCCTCTATCCCCTGTACTTTGTGGTCATCGCGTCTTTTTCGGACGCGAAGGCCGTTATCGGCGGCAGGGTCATTTTTCTTCCCTCCGATGTAACGCTGGAAAACTACGCCGAATGCTTCAAAAACGGCGATTTGATGCTGGGCTACGGAAACTCCTTCCTGCTGCTTATCATCGGTACGGCGATTTATCTGTTCCTGACCATCCTGTGCGCCTATCCCCTGTCCCGCCGCGATCTGTGGGGCCGCAACGGCATTATGATGTACTGCACCATTCCCATGTTCTTCAGCGGCGGCCTGATTCCCACTTACCTGCTGGTGACAAAAACCCTGGGCCTTGGCAACAGCTGGTGGGCGGTGATATTGGTGGGCGGCGTATCCACCTACAACATGATTATCATGCGAACGTTCTTCATGTCCTCCATTCCCTTTGAATTGCAGGAGGCGGCGGAGATTGACGGCTGTTCGCCGCTTAGAACCCTTTTATCCATCATCCTGCCCTTGTCCATTCCCGTCATTTGCGTTATCGGCCTGTATTACGGCGTGGGCATTTGGAACAGCTACTTCACCGCTTTGATCTACCTGAACGATAAGAACAAATGGCCCCTGCAATTGTTCCTGCGGCAGATTCTGGTGAATGCCGACCTGTCCGCCGTGGACGGCGGCGACGCCTCCGATATGGCCC
>CAMOHY010000125.1 GCA_946615495.1 uncultured Clostridia bacterium | reverse complement strand
GGTATAATAACGAGGAAATCTGCCGTAGGCAGATTGTCCGTCCCGCCGACTCCCGCAGGGTCAGGCGGCGGGCGTTATGGTATAAAGATAGGAGGCAGGAGGATTTTTATCGCGCAATAAGGAACTGGGCTTATTTTTGTTTTTTGACAAAATAAACCTTCCGTCCCCTATCTTCCCATATACTCCACGGCTTTCTCTATGAATTCGCTGAAAATGGAATTGGCCCAGGCGAACCACGGACGGGTGAACTGCCGGGGATCATCCTTGTTTACGCCCTCGTGCATAAGCAGGGTATCGGCGTCCATGTTTTCCAGCATGCGGGCAAGCTCCCGTATTTCTTCGGCGTCCGTGGCCGTCAGGCCCTGGATGCACAGGGAAATGGGCCAAATGTAATCTGGCGGCGTGTGGGGGCTGCCGATGCCCTTGGCGCACGCGCCCGCATAGTAATACGGGTTCGCGGGGCTGAGCAGCATGCGGCGGGTGTTCTGGTACACAGGATCATCCGCCGGAACGCAGCCCAGGTACGGCAGGCTGAGCAGGCTGGGCACGTTGGCATCGTCCATTAGATTGTTATGCCCCAGGCCGTCCGTTTCATAGGCGTACACCGGGCCGAATTCCGGATGCTCCGTGACGGCGTATCTGCTCAATCCCTCCTCCACCTGCCGCCGCAGGGCACGGATGCGCCCGGCCAGGTGTTCTTCCGGCAGCAGCGCTTCAACAATTTCCTCCATTTGCTCCAGCGATTTTTCTGCGAAGAAATTGGCCGGGATCAGATAGCCGTACTGGCAGGCGTCGTCACTGGGACGGAAGCCGCTCCAGGTCATGCCGGTATAGCCCACCGGCGCGCCGTGGCCCCCATGGGATAGCGTGTCCGAAGCGCGGCGGCAGTCGCGCCGGAAATAATAGGGAGATTGTTCCCCGTGGCGCTGCTCGGTTTCCCATACGGACAGGATCTTCTTCACCGCCCGCAGGAAGGCTTCGCCGCACCAGGCGGAGGACCCCGTAGTTTTCCAGAAATGGTAAGCAAGGCGGATGGGATAGCACAGGGAATCCACTTCGTACTTGCGCTCCCAAATCCAGGGCCGCGCTTCTTCCGTCCAGGAGGTATCGTCCAGGTGGTTCCGGCGGTCGTTGGCCTCGCGGTTGAACGCGTTGGCGTAGGGGTCCAGGGCGATGTAGCGGAATTGCCTCTCCAGCAGGCCCAGAATTGCTTCCCGTACCTCCGGGTATTTTCTGGCGTGGGGCACATAATGGTACACTTGGGCCGAGGAATCCCTCAGCCACATGGCGGGAATATCCCCCGTGACCAGAAACACGGTGCCCTCGAACCGCTGCAGGGTCGTGTCCCAGGTACTGCGAAAGCAATTGCGGTACATGCTGGCCAGCTTATTCCGTCCCAGCGCCGTCAGTTGATCGAATACAGGCTTCGTCGCTTCCTCCAGCCAATCCATAAACGTCTGTCCTCCCTGTGTTCCTTCTTTTTCTTGCCACTATACCAGATTGTTGTCCTATTTTCCAGAGCATTTCAGAGATTTTGACCGCCGACCGCACAAAAGAAAGGAAAAGAATATGAAAATTGTCACGTTTAATCTGCGCTGCGACCATGGGCAGGACGGGGAAAACTGTTTTGTATTCCGTCAGCCCCTGATTCTGAAAACCATCGAAAGGGAAAGGCCGGATGTAATCTGCTTTCAGGAAGTGCTGCCGCACATGGCGGCATGGCTGAAAAGCAGCCTTGCGGATTATTACATCGTCGGCTGCGGCCGGGGAGAAAAGCTGGACAGCGAGCAGATGACGGTAGCGTTCCGGAAGGAAAAGTACCAATTATTGGATATGCGCACCTTCTGGCTTTCCGAAACCCCCGCGGTGCCGGGAAGCCGCTACCCCAGCCAAAGCTCCTGCCCCCGCACCTGTACGGATGCGGTGCTCCTGGAGGAAGAAAGCGGTCATGTGTTCCGCGTGCTCAACACCCATCTGGATCATGTGGGCAGGGAGGCCCGGAAGCGGGGACTCCTCCAGATTCTGCGCCACGCAGAATCCGTTGGGCTGCTCCCCGGTATCCCCATGATTCTGACCGGGGATTTTAACGCGGAACCGGACAGCGAAGAAATGCGGCCCCTTTCCGCCTGTCCCGGCCTGGTGAACGCGACGAAGGATATCGGCGTCACCTACCACGGCTACGGAAAGGCCGATGCTCCCTCGCAGATCGATTATATCGTGCTCAAGGGCGATTTGCGCTGCGAAAACGTCCAAAAATGGACGGATGAGGAAAACGGCGTTTACTTGTCCGATCATTATCCGGTCTGCGCGGAAATATCCTTTCTCCGGGAATGAACCATGGATGGAAAAGGAACCCAAAAGATGCTGAAGCGCTGCGCCAAACCTCATCTTCATTTGCCGCTCGCGCGCTTCGCCGGGTACCTGTGCGGCAGGTTCGGCTGGAGCGGGGTGGAGGGAGGAAGGAACGGATGAGGCTTTCCACCCGGTTTATCAAGGCGGCTCCGGATAGGCGCGATTTTGACAGGCACGCTCCCGCCCCTTATTTGGGGCTTTCATACTTGAAGCGCATGTCATTCCAACCCTGCGGGCCGTTTTCCCCGGCTGGAAAATATGCTTCTGTAAAACAGTGAAGATCGTGATTCCGGAAGAAAACGCCCATGTTTCCATCCGCGTAGATATGAAGAAGGACGCTGCGGCAATGCTGGCCGCGAATATTCTCGAAGCTGGATACGTCAATTTGCGGTACATCGTGCCAGTCCACCCAGCAGATTCTCCGCCATGTGTCCTTTTTGCCCCAGGCCCAGTCGCCGATATGGGAATGACCATAAAAGTGGATGCGTTCCGTTGGGGGCAGGGGAAGAAGATGATCCATCAAATCATGATCCCGGTTGCAGCCGGAAAAGCCGTAATGGCCGCAGGTAATCAGGGGTTCCGTTTCCGCAGCCATTTTTGCCCGAAGCGCCTGGGCGGATGCGTCAGAATAAGGATAGTCCTCCCGCCCCCAGGCGACGCGGGAATGGGTGACGCACCATTTGTTGGCTTGCGAAATATGATCGCAAAGAAAATATACCGGATACTTTCCGATTTCCGTGCGGAAATAGAAATCCTCGCAGCTGGCCGTAGTTTTCCAGCCGGGATGATTCCGCACCATTTCATAAAAAGGCATCCAGGGGGCCCGATCCCGATGGGCGCGGGAAAAATCATAATCATGATTGCCGGTGGCGTAGCAAAGGGGAATATTCAGCGAAGCAAAGGCTTTCTCCTGCAGCTCGCACATGGCAATCAGCCGGTCGGGGTCTCCGCCCTCTACCGCGTCGCCCAGATACCAGATTTGCTCCGCCGGACGCTTCAGCAGCTCAAAATCGGAAATGCCAGCTTCCAAACAGCGGCGCGTGTTTTCCGGCAGTCCCTGCTGAAGGTCTGACAGGATCCAGACCTTGTGTTCCGCCCGGCTCAGTGATTCCTGATACAGTTCCTGAAACATATTTCACTCTCTTCTGATACCTTTCAAAGCATCCTTTTTTGCCCGTTTGTTTTTTCAAACCGCTCGCCTTAACATAGCGGCTGCACAAACGCCTGCCATTGCAGGGATAAAGGGGGCGGCCAATCCATGCTTCTGCCCGGAAAAAGCGGACGAGGCTGGCATTCTTATATTTTTCGCACAGCTTCTGGGAATCGTTTATGGATATCTTTGTTTGACTGATACCGCTAACAATTCCCCGTATAGACATGCCGGAGGCTCTCCTGAGCAATTTCCGCCAAATGATAGATAGCCTTCACGTCTGTCGCCGGACGATCCGTCATGTGAAAATGGGGGAAGAAGCGTGAAATGTGCAGCGGGATGTCAAGGCCAATGACATTCCCGCCCGCGTCTTTTAGGCCAGAAATCCAAGCTGACAAGGCGCGCATTTCTTCCTCTGAATCGTTTTCACCGGGCACAATCAGCGTGGTCAATTCTACATGGCAGATTTGCACTGCGCGGGCAATAAACGCTTTCACCATGCTCAGGCTGCCGCCCAGCACATGCGTGTAGTAAGGCTCGGTAAATCCTTTCAGATCGATATTCATCGCGTCGATATAAGGCGCCAAGGCTTCCAGTACGGCCAGTTCCGCAGTCCCGTTGGTAACCAGCACGGTTTTAAGCCCCGCCGCATGGATCATCCTGCTTGTATCCCGTACAAACTCCCAGCCAATCAACGGTTCGTTATAGGTGAACGCCAGGCCGATGCTGCCCCTGCTTTTCAGCCGGACCGCTGCATCCGCCAATTCCTCAGGGGTCACGCTTTCAGCCCTGCCGGCGTATGCAAACGCTTCCGCCGACCAGGAAATTTCATAGTTCTGGCAGAAAGGGCAACGCAAGTTGCACCCGTAACTGCCCACAGACAGGATCATGCTGCCGGGAAAAAACCGTCGTAAAGGTTTTTTCTCGATGGGGTCCAGCGCCAGGCTGGTGATTCTGCCGTAGTTCGCCGGACGGATCACGCCGTTTTCGCAAATTCTTGCCCCGCAAAACCCTTTTCCGCCTTCCGGAATATCGCAATGGCGAAAGCAAACTTCACATGTTGGCATATTTCCCTCCGTCAGGTATGCCGGACAACTTCAAAGCGCTGCAAAGACACTTTTTCTTCGGGGCCGATGCCTGCTTTCTGCCGGGCGATTGCCACCTGCTGCCGCACGGTATCCACGCCCTCCAGATCGGGCAGCAGCAGCCCCCGGCGCTGCCCACGGGTTACGATCACGCCGTACCGCTTGATGTCCAGTTCGTCTTCCGATTGAATGTCTTCCGGCTCGCTCAGCACGTCCACGTTGATTTCCAGCCACTTCAGTTCCTCCGGCTGAATGGGGTCGAAGCGGGGGTCGTCGGCTGCGGCGCTGACAGCGTTGCGGATGATTTCTTCCGCCAGGTTGGCACGGGCCGGCGCGATGGTGCCGATGCAGCCCCTCAGCCTGCCCTGTTTGTGAATGGATACGAACGCTCCAGCTTTTCGGTTCAGCAGTTCTTCGGGCAAACCATCCGGAACCTTCATCACCTGACGGCGGAGCACATAGCTGTTTACCGATTCCTGAGCCAGCCTTACCCAGGCATCGCTGCGCTCCCTGGCCTCCGTCAGCCGTTTTTCTTCGTTCCGCTGACGAATAGAGAGGAAGCGGCGGCTTTCATCCGCTCCTTTCGGATGAAAAGTACAAATCCCATAGCCTACGCCGGTCACGTCCTCATGGGACAGCCGTTTCGCTTCCACGGCCATGCCGTCCAGCGCTCCCGCCATGATGACGAACGACCGGTGCCCGCACTCCGCGGCATGCTGGCAGAAGGTTTCGCTAAAATCGAATAGTTCTCCGAAAGCAGCCCGGCTGCATACGTCCATAATACGCGCGTCATACTTTGGTCCTTCGGCTGCAAAGCCATAGGGGCCATAACTTTGCAGCTTATGGGAAAGATCGCCGCTGGCAATATACGCAACCCTGCGTCCCATTTCTCCCGCGGCGCTTTGGATGATTTGTCCCAGCTGGTAATGATCCTCTAACGGCAAACCGGACAGCCCGATCCGAACCAGCTTGAAATTGGCATACTTCTTCCGGATGAAATACAGCGGCACCATGGTGCCGTGATCCAGGGCTTTTTCCCGCTGGCCCATCGTTCCTGCGGGGAAATTGTTTTCCTCCGCCTTCCGTTCAATCGCCCGCACCAGCGCTTCGTCGTAGGTTTCCAGGAACCGCACTTGAGGCGCATGGAATTGCGCGAAGGAACCTTCCGATTGCTTGCCTGGGGAAATGTGAAAATAATCCGCGTACATCGTCGCGTGAGGGCTGGAAATGATGATTGTCTCCGGCTTCAGCTCCGCGATTTCTTCCGCAACCTGCATATAAGCCGCCCAGGTCGCTTCTATCTGTGCTTCACTGCCTCTGCCAACCTCCGGAATAATCATCGGAGGGTGAGGCACCATATATGCCGCTAAAATAGACATTTGATCGCGTCCTCCCTCTTTCCATGGCTGCTGGGCAGATGATTTACCCTCCGCCGTTTCAGTTCCTCGATAGGCATATTTAACGAATCTCCCGCTGCTCGTCCAGGATTTCCGCTTCCGTGTTTTCTTCCACGAAAACGGAAATCTCTCCCATCAGGCTGTCGGCCATCGCGTTATGGGGTACAACGGCGGCAATACCAATGACGATGATCTGATGCGTATCCTGCTCGTCAATTTCGGCTGCCGACACATGGAACCGGTTCTGCAGGCGAGCAATGAGACTTTTGACAATCATCCGTTTTTCTTTCAGGCTATGCACCCAGGAAGCGTGCAGGCGGAAGGTCATTGCTGCTATAATCATTGTATCCCTCGACTCCTGTATGAAGGTTCTTTATCCATTTGCCGCATCGCTTTTGGCAGGCTGGTTTGCTGCCTATTCGTCTGAGGAATCAAATCCAATCTTCCCGTTTTACCGTCCCTTGTTGTCCGCATCTGTTTTTATAACCATCGCTTTCATCCTTTCAGGCCTGACAAGCCTGGAAAGCTATTCAATTGATTCCAAGGCTATTATACTCTTTTTCCAGCAGCTCGTCCATCGAAAAATGGATAAGGGCATAATTGGGGAGCAGGCAAATTTTTTCTTGGCAATTCGTCAGAGCATCGACAAAGTCGATGCTCTG
>CAMOHY010000124.1 GCA_946615495.1 uncultured Clostridia bacterium | reverse complement strand
CGGCTTTGCTGATGCTTTAAGCCTCCGCCGGAGATGTCCGGCGGAGGCTCTTTTTGTTTTCTTCTTTGTTTTCTCTTTTTGATTGTTCGCCTTATTGCAGGACGCTGGCCAGCATATCGATCTGCTGGGCCATTTCGCCGCGGGTGATGGGCTGGTCGGTGGTCTCGTTGGGCTCGTCCGCCTGCAGGGGCAGGCCGATGGCGGCGCCGAAGGCCACGAAAATGCTATCGCTCATGCCGTGGGTGAGCACGGTGTCCGCCTCCAGGCCTTCCGGCACCAGGCCGAACTGACCCAGGTATTCCATGGCTTCTTCGGGGGCGTTGGGGCTGCCGCCGATTATCACATACAGCGCGGCGAACAAATCGCCCGCGGTAGAAGCTTCGTCCACGCCGAAGGCGTCCTCGCTCAAGGGCGCCATCAGGCCGTTTTCAAACACGAAGCGCACCGCTTCATAGAATTCGCTGCCTTCGGGCACGTCGGCAAGGTCCACCTGGGAAGCGTCCTTGGCGCCAAAGGGATTGAGAATCACATCGAACAAATCAGCGTTGCCGTTAATGGCGGCGGCGCTGCCGGCGGTGGAATGCACGCCTTCGTCCCAAGCCTTCTGGTACAGGTCCGCGGCGGCCTTCACGGTTTCGGGGGTAACCGCCTTCAACTGGCGCATGTATTTCAGGGTCCGCTCCTGGCCGAAGCCGGAAAGGATACTGCTGATGGCGGAAACGGCGCCGGCCAGCTCGCCGCTGCCTTTGGCCAGGTCGGAGTAGTTATTGAGGATATAGCCGTCCAGCACGCTCTGATCCACATCCAGCTCCGCGATCATTTGAGGCAGGGAAGCGTACACCTGGAAGGTTTCCGCCACGTTGGGGTCGCGGTAGGAAAGCAGGTAGAAGCCGCCATCCTCGTTCGCGCCGTTCATGGGCGTATACACGCCGTACTGGTCGCGCAGGATGGGAACGAGGAACTGGTCCGCCACCAGGGTGGTAATAACGTTCAGCCCGGCGTCAAAATCCTCCATGCCCAGGGTGTCATAAGAGGCCACAATGCTATTAAACTGGATATTGCCATCCACGATCATGGCTTCCCGCTTGGCGGGCACGGGCAGGTCGTAGGAAACGGGCTCCCGCTGGACGCTGTCCAAATCTGCCAGGAAGGCGTCGGCCAGGGGACGGTTTACCTGGATGCTTTCTTCGTTGCCAGCGAAGGCGGAAATGGCGCCCGCGCGGTTTGCAAAGAAGTGCTGAATGGCTTCAAAGCGCTTGGTCACTTCTTCAGGGGCTTCGGTAAGCTGCGTTTCCAGCTGCTCCAGGAAAGCGTAGAAATCCACGTAATTGATATAGTTGTAATAGCGGTACAGGGGCTGGTTCACGGCGAAGCCGCGATAGAGCATGATATTATAGGCGCTGCTGTTGATGGTGCTGCGCACGGAGGCCTTCTGGGCCTGCACCTTTTCCAGCAGCTTCTGGGTGTCGGTGAACTGGGTGCCAAAGAGCAGCTCCTTCATCAAGTCGTAGCCCTGGGCCAGGTCATCGTCCACAGCGGTCCATTCCAGCACCAGGTAGGGATGAATGCCGTCCTCTTCCTTCAGGATGGAAATGCCGGTGGTTTTATTGTACAGGTAGCGGGCGGTAAGCACGTCCAGTTCTTCCTTGGTGTGCTTGTCGGTATCCAGCTGGCCCAGCAGGCGGGTAAAGAGGCGGAAGAAATGCAAATCCTCCTGGGGCATGGCCTGGGCGTCCAGATACATCTGCGCGGTGCCCACGCCGTCCACGCCGGCGGTCACGTCCACGCGGCGCACGCCGTCTTCACCAGTCACATCGCTGACGGGATAGAGCTTTACTTCTTCCGGCAGGCTTTCCACGGTGACGGCCTGCAGCTGGGCCACAAGGGCGGAGGCGTCGTCATCGCGGGCGGGGCTATTGGTGGCGTCAATGATGGCCTGCTTTTCTTCCTCGGTCATGTTGGCCTTGATTTCGGAAAGCTTTTGGGCCAGGGCCGCGTCATGGACTTCTTTTTCGCCGGGGGCGGGATAAGTGGTGGTCAGGGTCCAAAGGTCCTTATCCAGCAGCCAGGTGGTGATGGCGGTTTGGTACAGGCCCTTCTGGTTCATTTCGTCGATCTGGTCCAGAGAATTCAGAGAGGTGAGATAGGAAAAAGGATCGCCGGTAGTCACGTAACGGTAAGCCAGGCTTTCCAGAATGCCGTTTACGGGATCGGCCGTTTCGGGGGCCAGCTTGGTGCTCAGGCGCAGGGAAGCCATTACGCTGTCCACCATATCCTGGGCAAAGCCCTCCTGGGCGATTTGGCGCAGGGAAGCGTCCACCGTTTCCTTAAACAGCGCCGCGTCATCCTCATTTACGTTGGCGGCCAGGAACAAAATGGCGTCGTCCGGCGCGGCCATTTCGCGGCCAAAGGAGAAGGCGCCGGTGGGCAGCACTTTTTTCAGGTTCTGCATGAGCAGAGAGCTGTTTTCATTTAGCAGGCTGCACAGAGTGTCCACGATCATTTCCTGTTCCACATCGCCCTTCATGCCGGGGCACAGGATGTAATAGTACACCTGGGACTGATTGGCCACGTCCGTGCCTTCCGCCATGGGATAGGCCACCTTGGCTTCCGCCGGGCCGGTGATGGGGGCGTAAGCAGTCTCTTCATAATGGAATTCTGCCTTTTCGTAAGGAGCAAAGGCTTCATCCAGCAGGGCCAGGAAGGCGGCGTAATCCTCAAACTTGCCATACAGGAAGGCGGTGCAGTTGGAGGGATGATAGAACAGCTCATGGTAAGCTTTCAAATCGTCCCAGGTCATATCGGGAATATAATCCGGGTCGCCGCCCTGGTCCAGGGTGAGGGCCGCGCCGGGGAAGGTGGCGCGGTTGGCGTTGAGCAGGGCAGCGCGGGACAGGGTGTAAGCGCCCTGCATTTCGGAATACACCGTGCCCTCCAGGGTCAAAGCATCCTCCATGCTGGCCATGCGGTAGCGCCAGGCCTCCGTGCGGTAAATGCTTTCATCGGTAAGCACATTGGGATGCAGGCAGCTGTCGGTATAATAATCGGCGTACTTGAGCAATTGCGCCTCCGACAGGGACGCGATGGGGTAGCAGGTCATGGCGTCGGCCGTGTAGGCGTTCATGTAGGTGTTGTAGGTTTGGTTGACCAGGTTGAACCACAGGGCGGCGGAGGGATACTTTTCAGAGCCGCTCAGGGTGGCGTGTTCAAACACATGGGGAAGGCCGGTGTTGTCAATGGGCCGGGTGGCGAAGGTGAGCTGGAAAACCCGGTTGTTATCCTCATTGGCAACATACATCAGCTTGGCCCCGGTTTTCTGGTGCTCAAAAAGCACGATTTGGGCGCCGATCAGGGGAAAATCACGAATTTCCTTGGCTTCAAAGCCATGGATAATCTCGCCCACCTGGGGCAGCGCGGCGTCGTTTTCCGCCAGGGCGGGAATGGCGCTGAGCAGCAGGATGAGCGCCAGGAAGAGAGACAGGCATTTTTTCATGGAAAAACCTCCCATTAAAATTGTATACCGCTATTATAGCACGGTAAAGAAGAAAAGTCATCCGTTTTCTGCATGACAATGGAAAAACCGTTTGCGAAACCCCACAGAATGCGATACAATAAACAATGAATACCAAAGAGTGAGGGAAAGCTATGTTTGAAGCCATTGAACGGGCCATCCGCGCCCATGACCCCATCATCATTCACCGCCACAGCAGCCCGGACGGGGACGCGCTGGGCAGCCAGGTGGGCCTGAAGCATTTAATTTTGGAAAATTACCCCGGCAAAACGGTGTACGCCGTGGGAGACGGGGCGGGCCGCTACGCCTTCATGGCGGATACGGTTATGGACGATATTCCCGACGCGGCCTATGAAAACGCCTTAGCGGTGATTTTGGATACATCGGGCCGGAATTTAATCAGCGATGGCCGCTATGCGCTGGCCCCGGCCACGGCCCGCATCGACCATCATCTGTTCATTGAGCAGATCGCCCAGCTGGAGGCCATCGATTCCACCTTTGAAAGCTGCTGCGGGCTCATTGCCGCCATGGCCCAGGAATGCGGCTGGAAAATGCCGCTCCTGGCCGCCCAGTCCCTGTTCACCGGCATGGTGACGGATTCCGGCCGCTTCCGCTACGATTCCACCTCCGCGCGCACCTTCCGCCTGGCCGCTTTCCTGATGCAGCAGCCCATCGACACCAACGAAATCTACCGCTGCCTGTACGCCAGCGACCTGGACCAGGTGAAGCTGCGGGCCAGGTTTATTGAAAAAATCGCGCTGACAGAGCATCGGGTAGCCTATATTTATACCACGCGCCAGGAAATGGAGGCGCTTCAGGCCGACACCTTCTCCATTTCCCGCGGCATGGTGAGCGTGATGAACGATATTCAGGGCGTGGATATCTGGGTCAACTTTACGGAGGCGGAGCAGGGCGTGATGGCGGAGCTGCGCTCCAGCCGCTTCAACATCAACCCCGTCGCTGTCAAGTACGGGGGCGGCGGCCACATGAAGGCCAGCGGGGCCACCTTGAAGGACCGGGAGGAGGCCCTGCGCATGCTTGCGGACCTGGACCGGATGGCGGAGGAAGAAGCATGAACGAAGCAATCAAGCGAGCGATCATGGAAAAAATCCGGGCGTACCAAACCATTATGCTGTTCCGGCATATCCGCATGGATGGCGACTGCGCCGGGGCCACCAAGGGCATGAAGGAAATGCTGAAGGCCACCTACCCGGAAAAGGAAATTTTGCTGGTGGACGGCCAGCATTCGGATTTTCTTTCCTTCCTGGGGGAGGACGACGGGCCTGTGCCGGACGGAAAATACCGGGACGCCCTGGGCATCGTGCTGGATGTGTCCGAACGCGACAGGATATCCAACCCCCAATACGCCCTGTGCCGGGAAATCATCAAGATCGACCACCACATCGAAACGGACCCCTACGGAAATTTGAATTGGGTAGAGGAGGAAAGGTCCTCCGCCTGTGAAATGGTGGCGGACCTGTACGCCGCCTTTTCCTCGGAATGGGTGCTGAACGCCCAGGCAGCCACTTATATTTATATGGGCATGGTCACGGATTCCGGCCGCTTCCGCTTCAGCGGCGTCACGGGGGACACCATGCGCCTGGCGGGGCTGATGCTGGACGCGGGGGTGGATACGGAAACGCTGTACGCCCACCTGTATTTGCAGGATTTTGAGGCGCTGAAATTCAAGGCCTATGTGTACGAGCACATGGAGAAAACGGAAAACGGCGTGGCGTATATTTTCGTTACCCAGGACATGCAGCGGATGTTTGGGATGAATTTCGAGGCCGCCAGCAATGTGATCTCCTATCTGGAAAACATCAAGGACTGCCTGTGCTCTCTGGCGTTCATTGACAGCGGAAGCAAGGAGGAGGGCATCCGCGTGCGGCTGCGCAGCCGGTTCATGACGGTGAACCAGGTGGCCCAGCGCCACCACGGCGGCGGCCACGCCTGCGCCGCCGGCGCCACGGTGTACAGCGAAGCGGAAATGGCCGCGCTCATCCGGGAGGCCGACGAAGCCACCCGGCAGTATAAAGCCGGGCACAGTGACTGGCTGTAAGCAAAATACTCGATCATTCTTTGTGACATTTCAGGCGCGGGGGAGCGGCATTGAGGCCAAATCGCTTTTCTTTTGGCCGCGATTATGCTATGCTTTTCCCGTCGATAAGGAGGGACGGAGCATGAAAGCTTCTTTGCAGACGCTGTGCGATCAATTCATTGAAAACCGGGACACGGTCAAGAGCGCCTTTAAGTGGGACAATTCCTATGTGTATCCGCTGTGCGCCAATATTTTCTGCGCCCATGGCCAAATGGCGGAGGCGGAAAAGCTAACGCGGTGCCGGAAAATCATTCAGGAGCAAACGGGCATTTTCTCCAATTTCCGGGGAAACCTGCGGCCCGCCCTGGCCGCCCTGCTGGCCCTGGGCCAGGACCCGGAAGCGAAAATGGCCCAGGCCGTGGAAAACTACGATATTTTGAAGCGGGATTTCTGGGGCTCGGAATATTTGGCGCTGATTGCGTTCCTGCTTACGGATTTCGCCTCCCGCGCCGATGTGGAGGAAAAAGCGGGCCGGGGCAAGGAAATCTATCAGCGCATGAAGAAGGAACATCCTTTCCTCACTTCTTCGGAGGACAGCGTGTTCGCCGTCATGATGGCCTTTTCTGAAAAGGATAACGACGCCCTGATTAACGATATGGAAGGCTGCTACCAGGCGCTGCGCGCCCGGTTCACCATCGGCAACGCCCTGCAGAGCGTATCCCATGTGCTGGCGCTGTCCAACGGCGCGCCGGAGGAGAAGGCGGGCCGGGTCATTGACCTGTACAATGCCCTGCGCGGGGCCGACGTAAGGTATGGCCGGGACTACGAGCTGGCCACCCTGGCGGCCCTGGCCGAAATGGATGAGAATATTCCCGGCGTGGCGGCGGAAGTTACAGAAGTGTACGAATATCTTTCCACGCAGAGGGGCTATGGCTTCTTTGGCCCCGGCAAGGCTGCGCGCGCCATGCACGCCGCCATGATCGTATCCGACCAATATTCCTCCCGCGGCCAGATTGATACCGCCGCCATGACCGGCACCCTGGCCATGATAATCGCTCAGGAAATGGCCATGTGCGCCGTCATGGTCAGCGCTTCGGCGTCCTCTGCCGCCGCGTCGTCCAGCAGCCATTGAACCCAGCGCATTGGCAAAGCCA
>CAMOHY010000123.1 GCA_946615495.1 uncultured Clostridia bacterium | reverse complement strand
GGCTTGGGCCAGGTGGACGCCGCCTGATTCAGGTAGATCATCCTCAGCCCTCCAGCACCTGAAAGCCCATCAGCTTGGAAATGCGCTGGATGAGCTTTAAATAATTGCCAAAGACCAGCACCTGGTGGTGGCCGAAGCCTGCCAGATTGTGCATGAATTCCCTGGCGTCATCCATTTTGATATAGTAGTAGGGGCTGCAATACACCTCGTTGAATTCGGACCGCACCACTTCGCCCACCTTGACGCACATGGTATCTCCCGCCGGGTTAAAGCGGCCCAGGGTGACAAAATCGTCCTGATTCTGGGTGAAGTCGATTTGCAGCTTGCCGCCGAAGCCCTGCCCCGTAAACGCCCACAGGCTGTATTCCAAGGGCTGGGTGCCGTAGCCGTTCATGCACAGGGCGGGAACGGCGTGGTGCAGGCACAGCAGCTCTTCTCCCTCGAAGCTGGGATTGCCCATAAACGCCGGGCGGTTGGCGGCGTACTGCATAATGAGCATAGCCATCAAGGCGTTCAGGTCCTCCTCGCAGGCGCTGGGGATGCCCTCGCCCTTGAGCAGCGAATGGCACACGCAGGGGGTGAACTTGCGGTTCTGGGGAATTTCGGAGGTGCAAAGCTCGTGGCAGGAGGTGGAAAAGGCGTTGCACTGGTATACGTCCATCATTTTCTTGGCGGCCAGGTAATACTTAATGTCGTTCAGGAACCAGCCGGTGTTTACCTTCACATCCTTGGCGCCGTTTACGATCCTGTCCGCAATGGGCCGGGCTTCCTCATCCGTGACCGCGTCCATATAAGGAACAATGGAAGCAAACGGCAGCTTGACCACCTCCAAGCCGTATTTCCGGCGCAGGATTTCCGGGTCGCGGATCAGGCTTTGGATGCCGAAGGTGGGCTGCCCGCCCGCAGTGAGCACCAGGGCGCGGGTGTTGGCCACCGCCTTGCGCACCCACAGGGCGTGGGCCAGCTCGTTTAAATCCTTTATATCCATGCACACATGGGCTTCCACACCGATGGAGCGGCAGTAGGCGGCAAAGTCGATGCCCTCGTTGCCGTTCTGCATAATGACGATGGGCTTGCGATACCGCTCCAGCTTGGGAATGCGCCAGTTCATGCACAGGAAGAAGTCCACCTTGTCCATGTCCTGCTCGATTTGGGCGAACACATCCTCGCCCACCACGAATTTTTCGTCATAGCGGGCGTCGATGGCGGGCAAAAACACAATTTCGTCCGTGGCTTCTTTGAGCTTTCCTTTCGCGGCTTCAAAGGCGGCGTCGGCGGCCCGCCCTTCCGCTTCGGCCGTCAGGTCCTCCGCCCGGCCCGCCCGGCAGGGCCCTTCCCAAAAGTGGGAATGGGTGAGCCAGCCCATGATGGGCCTGACAACCAGTTTTACGTCCATCGCTTTCTGCTTCATTTTTTCTCCTCCCCAGCCGCCGGCTGCATAACGGTTCATTTTTTAAAGCGCTTTCGACCCAATATTCCTTACGTTTTCAGGGGCGTCAGCAATTTTGCAGGCCCATCAGCATCATACAGACGGCGAAGCCGCCGGCCATCATTCCCGCAAAGGCGGCGGGCCATTTGCCGCCCTTGTTGTAGCCGTAAAAATCCTCCCAGCGCTTTTCGGCCGGGGCGTAGAGAATTTTGTACAAATACCAGCATCCGTAGAGAACAATGGGAAGCATGCCCAGCAGGGCGGCGGCAAAGCCCAGCCCTCTTTTTTCAAAGAGAACGAAGGAGAAAATGGCCAGCAGGGGCGTAATCAGGTGCATGAACAAATCGCTCCCCTTCAGCAGCGGCTTTAAGCTGCCAATGCTGGGCCCAAGAAATAAAAACACCGTCAGCATCGTTACCGTCACCGCCGCCGTGCCGGTATACTTGAAAAGAAAGGCCCAGCGGGAGGCGGGATAAAGCAGCATGCACAGCGCCGACAGCGCGCAGAAAGCATTGCTCTGCACCGTAAAAAAGCGAAACGCGTTCCTGGCGTTAGCCGCGCTCCACTTCCCGTCCTTCCGAAAAACGCGCAGCACGAGAATGGCCGTAATAAAGAAAATGCAGGCGTTGCAAACCACAGAGCCCATTCCATCATATCCTTTCACCGCTTTGTCAGAAAAAAGAATCCGCCTATTCATTATACTGAAAAATGGACGCGCGGGCAATAGCAAAAAAGAGAAGCATTGTCCAGGCCCGTCCTTTTTGGTATAATTATTTCATCCAAGCTGCAAGCGGGAAAGAAACGTGGGAGGAAAGGAAAAAGCATTGAAAAAAAGCGCGGACTGAAGGCGTGATTCCTTCAATCCGCTGCTGCGGCGTGAACGCCGTGGGGAGAAAAATTCTGGAGCGGAGCCTGTCCCCCGGAAGCGTCGGCCTTGCCGGCGCGCTGGAAGGGACGCGTTTATTTTTTCTTTCCGCTCCGCCGCATGATTTCGGAAACGGCCAGCCACACGGCCACGACCACGCCCAGCGTGAACAGGACGGTGCTGAGCGTGATTTTTCCATGCGAGTGGATCATGTTCATCATGTTCAAAAACAGCGCGATATCCACCCCGGCCACAAACACCCAGGGCTTGAGATTGCCGGTCAGCCTTTTCATGGGCCGGGCTTTCATGAGGAAGGGCAGCCCGACTGCCGCCAGGCCGAACAGCGACGCGCTGGAGGCGATCCAGAACCATGTGCCGTGGCCATGGATACAAATGACGGCAAGAAGCAGCATCAGGCTTGCGGTAAACGCGCAGAACATCCAGAAAAGCTTGTCTTCCTTCACAAAAATGGGCACCACGCTTACGGAAGCCGCCACGCAAAGCGACGCCAGCACGATATCAATCCAATCCAGCGGAGAGCCGAAAAGAAACAGGCAGACCAATAGGAATATCATAAACGCGCCGGATACCGCCGAGCCCACTGCGGCGGTGCGCTTTTTAAACTGCCTGATGCCGTATTGGAGAACGGAAGCCCGTTCATTTTTCAGATTGCTTTCTATTTCGGTTTCTTTGAGCCGGTGCAGCATATCCCGGCAATCCGCGCAGTCCAGCAAATGCTCGTTTACCAAGGCGCGGCTTTTTTCGCTGCACGCCTCATCCGCGTACAGCGGCAGCAAATCCCGGATCACATCGCAGTCCATATTTTTCATTGCTCTTTTTCCATCCTTTCCTGCAGCTTCAGCCGGGCGCGGTGATAAGTGACCCGCGCCCAGTTTTCGGTTTTGCCGAATATCATTCCGATTTCCCGAAAACTCAGTTCTCCAAAAATCCTCAGTTCAAACGCTTCCCGATACGGTTCCTCCAAATCGTGCAGCGCCTGATGAATGCGGAAGGAGGCGTCGCGGTCCACGGCGCTTTGCTCCATGGTTTTTCCGCTGTCCGGCAAATCGTGGGGGAGAGGCCCGCATCTGCGCTGCCGCCGCTTTTCATCCAGAAACAGATTTTTCGCGATGGCGCACAGCCAAGTCGCTTCATCCGATTCCCCATGGAAGCCGCTTTGCCTTGAAAAAGCGCGGAAGAAGGTTTCTTGGGTAATTTCCTCCGCCAGCGTCCGGTTTCCGGCCAGCGTCATAACGTAGGAGAAAACGCGCATGTAATAAGCCTCGTACAGCTTTTCATTTGGCTCCTGGGCCACGATTCCGCCCTCCTTTCATCCGATTTCATTATTTAGACGGAGAAACAGAAGATTCGTTACAGAAAAAGTGAAAAAAATTTTCTTTCTATCATAACAGACAGGGCGCGGATTTGTCTATCAATAATGAATGGCTATGCCGGGCGCTCACCCGGCATAGCCACAGATTATCTGCAAAGTACTATTTGGAAAAAGCATCGAAAAAAGCGCAAGTTGGAGGCGCGAAGCCTTCCATCCGCAGCG
The DNA here is from genome assembly GCA_946615495.1 of uncultured Clostridia bacterium. GTDB lineage: Bacteria > Bacillota > Clostridia > Christensenellales > Aristaeellaceae > RUG563. The sequence continues at coordinate 2,861 of CAMOHY010000123.1, read as the reverse complement.
GCGGCGTGTACGCCGCGAGGAGAAAAATTTGCATTCCGAAAAAAGAGAGCCTTCACTTTTTTTCGGAAGCACCGGCTTTGCCGGTGCGCTCAGGGTTAATTCGCTGTCAGCCTTCTCCGCCATTGCCGATTTCGTCCAGCTCGGCGGCGCCGTAATTCAGGCATCCGGCGGGGATGAAGCCGCGCACGGTGAGGCCGTCCGCCGTTTTGGTTTCCACATAGTCCCAGGCGGCAAAGTTGTAGAAGGTGGAAAGGTAGGTTACCTGGTCGCCCGCCTTCAGGCTTTTTACGTTAGCGCTCTGGGTGGCCGGGTCGTCCGTCAGGCTGCAGGGGGCATTCACCTCGGCCTGCAGGTTGGCAAAGGACAAAGCCCGCCCCCAGGCGTCGCCCTTGACCTTGCCCGTCACCTTGGCGCAGTCGATATAGCCCACGCGCACGGCCTTGTTGTTGGTTTCATACATCACCATCAGCCAGCCGTTATCCACGCCCGCTGCGTACACGGCGCCGTTGGTGCTGATGGAGGCTTTGCCGTTGGCGCCCCGCCAGGAAGCGGCGCCGGGAGCGGAATAGACGGGCAGATTCTGGGTTTGCGCAAATTGCAGGTTATCAAACCCCTGCAGCACGTCAAAACCGGTGGAAAAACCATCCCAAACGGATTTGGCGCCCTTGTTCAGGGTGTTCTGCTTGCGCATTTCTTCCCGAACGGCTTTGACCAGGTTGACGTTGGCCCATTCCGTTTTGTTCAGCTTGGGGTAGCAGGCGCGGTCGTTGTTGGCGTCCTGATTGGGCGTGTACCAGGGCATGCACTTGAAATAGTATTCATACTTGCCGCCGGATGCAAACACGTAGCCGTGCCGGGCAAAAATTTCATTCAGGATGTAGCCCAGCGATTCATAATCCCAGCCCCACAGCTCCTCCGCGGTGACTTCGCGCTTGTCGCTGTCCGGGATCAGGTACATCCGGTCCGCCAGAGCGGGAACCAGAAAGCTGCTCATCACGAGCATGCAGGCAAGAAAGCCGCAAAGCAATTTCTTCATTTGAACGTTCCTTTCTCATAGAGGTTCAGGCTTGGAATAACCGAAAATAAGGATAATGCAGCGCCCCATTGCCGTTTAAAAAACGGCAACAGGGCGTAATTTGCATTCATAGGATTATTCAGCTGGCACAAACTCCAAATCGCTCAGGAACTGAATCACCGTGGCGATCTGCTCGTCCGTAATGGGGGTGCCGGCCAGCGCTTCCGTCTGCGTGAGAACCAGCTCAATTTCGTAACCCAGATAAATGGTATAGAAGTCCACATAGTCCACGCCGTCCTTGGCTTCCTTAACGACCATCAGCTTGGTGCCATAGGCGGTTTCCATGTAGCTGATTTCCACTTCGTCTTCTTCCCGGAAGGTGGCTTCGATTTGGGCCAGCGCCGCGTCATCCAGGTCATTGAGCCGGTCTACTTCCCAAAGCAGCTCATCGGGAGCGATGGAAACCGTCATCATGGGCTTGCCGGTATTTGCTTCATCCGGCACCAGCGCCAGGATCATGAACCCGCCGTCACCGGCCTGAACCTGGTCCGCATAATAGCCTTCGGGCGCAACCCACTTTACAGTGAACTTTCCGTTCACGGTCAATTCCCCGGTGAATTCTTTTTCAGCGCTTTCCGCCACAGCGGCGCAGCAGCTCAGCGCCAGAACCAAAGCCAGCATCATAGCAATCAATTTTTTCATGGTTGTTTCCTCTCTTTTTTACGGATATATAGGCGGTTTGCCGGTTACTTGCGGGTCACGTACTGACGGCTGATGAAGCCGATCATGCCGGTGGCGGGATCCTGCACCTGATACCAAGTGCGCAGCTCGGCCAGCACGGTCAGTTCCTTGCCCTGGGGGCAGGTGGCGATGCGTTCCGCTTCGGTGGTGGGGGCCCAGCGCAGGTTCACCCAGCCGGAAGCGCGGGAGGGACGGGCAATCACGGTGTAGGGAGACACCTTTTTGCCGGCGCTGAATTCCGCGTTCATCTGAGACAGCACCTTCGCGGCGTCAGTGGTGGAGGCGGCGGGGGAAGCGTTGTTATTTTGATTCTGATTGCTGTTGGACTTGGGGGCGGGCTTATAGGGAACCAGGAAGCGGCTCTGCACATAGGCCACGAAGCCGTCGCCGGAGGCCCAAACGATGGTGGCCCAGCCGTTGGCCGAGGTCATGCGGACGGAAACCGCTTCGCCATACTTCAGGCTGCCGATGATATTGTTGCCTGTTGTGGGGTCCCTGCGGACATTCAGGCTTTTGCCGTTATCGGTGTACACATACATGGTCCATTCATCCTGGGCGACAGCCACAGCGGGAATGAGCATTGCCACCATCATGACAACGAGCGCCAGGGAAAGAAGACGTTTGGTCATGGGGAATCCTCCTTATTCAGCGTTCTCATGGAGCGCCAGATATATTATTGAAGCGCAATTGCCGCGCGTCAATGCAGAATTATTTATATATAACGCCCGCCGCCTGACCCTTCGGGAGTCGGCGGGACGGATAATTGGCCTTTGGCCAATTTCCTCGTTATTATATCGTAACGCCCGCCGCCTGCCCCTTCGGGAGCCGGCGGGACGGCCAACCGCGCTTCGCGCCGGTTGCCTCGTTATTATATCATGCTTTATCCAACAAACATCCAACATAAATGGTAAATATTTACATTTTCGATTCCATCAAGGAATGAAAATGTTTTCGCGCACACATTTTTTGTGGTATTTTGCTTTGTTTGCTGTTTGTTGACTGGATAAAGTATGGTATAATAACGAGGAAATCTGCCGTAGGCAATAATAAGAGGAAATCTGCCGTAGGCAGATTGTCCGTCCCGCCGACTCCCGAAGGGTCAGGC
>CAMOHY010000122.1 GCA_946615495.1 uncultured Clostridia bacterium | reverse complement strand
CCTACAGCTTCCCGTCATGTTTTTTGTGCGCTTTTTTGTTTGCGAGACAGCCCCTATTCTTCCGTTTTCAGCGCGGCCACCATGTCGATATGCCGGTTTTTCCGCGCCACCATCAGACCCACGATAAGCGACACCAGGAAGGTGAGCAGGATGGAAATGAGATAGGTGGCCGGTCCCAGCGCCAGCTTCATTTCGTACTCGGAGGCCAGGGCGGTGAGCAGGTATTGCAGCACGCCCACGCCGGCGGGCAGCCCAATGAGGATGCCCAGCACCGTTAGCCACAGGTTCTGGCTGATGAGCAGACGGGCAATTTTGCTGTTTTTAAAGCCCACCACCTTTAGCGTGGCCATTTCCCGGTAGCGCTCGGTGTAGCTCATCACGCCCAAATTGTAGAGCACCACAATGCCCAGCACCACGGCGGCCAGCACCAGCAGGTAGATCATGGTATTCATCAGGTTCATAAAGCTGTCGAAGGAATCCATAATGGCCTGCTTGGTTTGGGTATTGAGGATATGGCTGTGGGGGGCAATATTCTTTTCACCGGTATAGAGCACGTTCACGGTGTAATCGATGCCCGCGGCGTCGGCGCAATTGGCGGTCATGACCACGCTTTCGGACAGGGAGCGCATAATGCCCGCCACCTTGACAGCGTAGCTTTGATCGCCGCCGTAGGGGGAGAAGGTGAGCGTATCGCCCGTTTTCAAGCCGAATTCCTGGGCGATGCGGCCGCAGATATAGGCCCCGCCGTCGGAAAGGGTGAAAAAGCGCATGTTTTCATCGGCGAAGCGCACCTTATCCTGGGTCACGGAGTAAATTTCCAGGGAAAAGCCCCGGTCGCCGATCTGCACGCTGCTTTGAGCGCACCAATCGGCCCCGTACTGCAAAGCCAGCTGGGCGGCCTCCTCGTTGGTGACGCTTTCGGAATCCAGGTTGATTCGGGTTTCATAGTTGTTGGCCCGGTCAAAAAACACATCCACGAAGGCGTTGGCGGTGTCCTGCATGCCCAGGCCGCCCACCAACAGCACCATGCACCCCACAATGCCAAACAGCGTCATCAGGGAGCGGGATTTATGTCGCAGGCAATCCCGCAGATTCCACTTGGTGCCAAAGCTTAAGGCCTTGAAGGCCTTGGTTTCCTCCAGGGCCAGGTGCTTCATGCGCTTGGGCGTGTAGGGGCGCAGGGCGTCCGCCGCCGTGCCCTGGAGCATCTTTTTCACCGACAGGTAGCCGATAAAGGTCAAAAATACGTTAATCAGCGCCAGCGTCACCCAGCAGAAGGCGGGGCAGTACAGGTTCCAGGAGGGCATATCGATATAGGTGGCCATGGCCCCGCCGGGGCTCATGATGAACCAGCCCAGCCAGTAGCCGATGCCGACGCCCAGCGCCGAGCCCATGAGGCCGATGATGAGGGCGTAGGCGGTGTAGTGGCGCAAGATGCGTTTGTCCCGGAAGCCCAGGGCTTTCAGCGTGCCGATCTGGGTCTTTTCGCTGGCGGTGATGCGGTGCATGGTGGTCACCATGGTAAGGATGGCGATGGCCAGGAACAGAACCGGCAGGATGGAGCCCATGGTCTTGCCCTCCTCCACCTCGCCCTGGGCCTCCGCCCAGGAAATGGTTTCAGCCTTGGACAGCACCAGGAACGTTTTTCCCAAAGCGGCGTCGGCCTTTTCCACGAAGGCGGGCTTATCCAGCGCCGATTTCACGTTGATTTGAAAATACATGGAATCGCCGATGAAGGCCCGGAACAGGGCCGGGATGGCTTTTTCCAGCATGACGGGGGAAATGTAGCAGTAGCCGTAGGAGTGATAGTCGGGCATCAATTGGGTCTCGTCCGGCAGGCAGATCAGGTATTCGCTGGCTTTGATGAGGCCCTTTACCGTGCCGGTGACGCTGACGGTTTTATAGGTCAGGGTAAGCGAATCGCCCAGGGAAACGCCGTTGGCGGCGGCATAGGAATCGGACAGCCAAACGCCGTCCGGGCTTTCCGCGTCATAGGGCTCCCCCGCCGTCACCAGCAGGCCGGAAACGTTCATGTTCTGGCTCACGGTCAGCGCGATCACATCGGTATCGCCCTTTACCGTCGTGTTCAGGGACAGGAAGCGGGTGGCGTCCTCCACCCCGCCGATGGCCAGCACGGCGTCCAAATCCTTTTGGGAAAAGCCTTTTTCGGAATAAATGCGGTAATCGGCAAAGCCGGTGGCTTCATAGATTTCCGCGGTGTTGCGCTCCAGGCTGTACCATTCGATGTTGAAGCCCAAAAACACGCCCACGCCCAGCGCGATCATAATGACCATGGAAATGAACTGGGCTTTGTAATGCCACAGGGTGCGGAACAATTTTTTCAGCAGCATCACCAATCCACCTCTTCCACCGCCAGGGGATGAGCCTGGTTTTCGCAGGCCTGAATTTTGCCGTTCTTCACCCGCACCACCACATCGGCCATTTTGGCGATGTTCTGGTTATGGGTAACGATGATGATCGTTTTTCCCATGTTCCGGGCCATGGACAAAAGCAGCTTCAGCACCATCACGCCGGTTTGGGAATCCAGGGCGCCGGTGGGCTCGTCGCACAGGAGGATTTTGGGATTTTTGGCCAAAGCGCGGGCGATGGACACCCGCTGCTGTTCGCCGCCGGACAGCTCGGAGGGGAAATTGTGGATATGGTCAAACAGCCCGACCGCCTTGAGCATGTCGTGGCTGCTTAAGGGATCGGGCGCGATTTCCTTGACCAGCGCCACGTTTTCCAGCACGGTGAGGGTGGGGATCAGGTTGTAGCTTTGAAACACAAAGCCCACCGTGGCCGCCCGGTAATCGGCCAATTCGTTGCCGGTCAGGGTGGAAATGTCCCGCCCGTTTACGAGGATGGTGCCCTCGGTGGGATTGTCCAGCCCGCCCAGCAGGTTCAGCAGCGTGCTCTTTCCCGCGCCGCTGGGGCCCAGCACCACGATGAATTTGCCCTCCTCCAGCTTGAGGTTCACCCGGTCCAGCGCCCGCTGTTCGTGCTCGCCGTTTTTGTAAACCCTGGATACGTTTTGAAATTCCACCACGTTCATCATGAAGCCCCTCCTTAAAAGCGATTATTGATTCAGAAAAGCCTGCTGCGCGCAGAGAACGAGCGGAGGACAGCGGACAGTTTTCAGCTTGCAGCGTACAGAGCTCAGATTGATATAGCCCATATGGTTCGCTGCTTTATATAAGCAATATCATCTGGCTTCTATACTCTGAAACCCGCACTCCATATTCTTTCAAACGGCCACCGTCAGCCGTTCCATGCTCTTCCCCTCGTGCCACAGGCGGCAGTACAGGTCCGTGCATTTTCGGTAGCGGGCAAAGGTGCGCTCCGCCGCGTCCACGTTGCCGTACACCTTCCAGCAGCCGCTGCACTTGAATTCGTCCTTCCGGTGCATAAAGCCGTCCACATCCTCCGGCGGATAGCCCAGAAACAGGCCGATTTCATGCGGAAAATCCTCCTGCGTCCTGAGCCGCTCTATCAAGCGGCGCAGGCAGCCGTTTTCATCGGCGCTTTGATAGCCGCAGTCCTTTAGCAGCCGGCAGGCCTGAGCGTCGCTCAAATCCCGGCTCAGCCGGGCGGGGCGGTAAACGTAGATCAGCCCCCGGCCATCCTGATATTTCAGCGGCAGCACCCGCAGCCCCTTGTTTCTCATCCGCCGGTTCAGCTGCCGCACCGCAAGCAGCATTTCCTGCCGCGTGGCAAAGGGATAGCCAAACAGATTGGCCGTTTTGATGCTGGCCAGCGTCGGCGCGCAGTGGCGGATCACCTGTTCATCGGACATGCCGCATCCCTCCATAGTTAGCTTAAGCTAACTTTAATCCAATAAGAAAGCCGACAGTCAGCCGGCAAAACAATCATGGTTAGCTTTTTCTAACCGCAAATACTATAACACAGTCCCCCTCCGCTGTCAACCGGAAGAACCGTTCGTTTTTTGACCAATTTCTCCATGAAACATTTTTCTTGCGTCCCGCGGCCCGGTCTGCTATGATGCAGGCAGGAAAAAAAGGAGGAGGAGAAAAATGGGAAAAACATACGAGTATGACGCCGTCATCCACGAAACGCCGGATAACGGCGGAGCCTACGTGATCTTTCCCTGGAACATCCGGGAAGAGTTCGGCAAGGGCCGGGTGGCGGTCCGGGCGGAATTTGACGGAATAAGCTACGAGGGCAGTATTGTGAACATGGGCGTCAGGGACGAGGCTGGCAACGTATGCTATATCCTGGGCATGCTGAAAAAAATCCGCCAGCAATTGGGCAAGGGCGGCGGGGACACCGTGCACATGAAAATTACGGCGAAATAAACCTTTGTTTTTCCGTTCAGTCAGATTTATGGACGCTTGGGATCGCTATATCATCTGTCCTCTGTTCTCTCTGCTTTGCATACGATTGAACGGATACGTTTTTTCAAATGGAGGCAGATTTCGTCTGTCTCCATTTGAAAAAGTTAAAACCGTATAATTATTAATAATTTCGCATAATATGAGATATTTTTACAATTCGCGCACTGCAAATCTTTCTCAAATTTTGCGTTTTATCTGCCTACGGGTGGTAAAGCTTATGGGTCTGATAATGGGGATCGCAGGTCAGATTAATTTTCAAGCGGCGGAAAATGTTTTCGTCCACGGGAGGCAGAATCACGGTGGAATGGGCTTCGCAGCCCTCCAGCTTTTTCAGCTGCGCCATGGCGTGGGCCGCCGCCTGGTCCGTAGCCGCGCAGATGGACAGCGCCAGCAGGATTTCATCCGAATGCAGCCGGGGATTATGGTTGCCCAGGTATTCGCATTTCAAGGTCTGAATAGGCTCGATGACCGAGGGCGAAATCAGGTGGGCCTTTTTTTCGATGCCGCCCAGGGCCTTGACCGCGTTGAGCACCACCGCGGCGGAGGGGCCCAGCAGGTCCGACGTTTTGCCGGTAATAATCTGCCCGTCGGGCAATTGCACAGCCAGGGCGGGAGCGCCCGTAATTTCGGCCCGGTGGCGGGCGGCGGCGATGACGGGCCGTTCCTCGTCGGTCAGGTCCATTTTCTGCATCAGCCTTTCCAGCTTTTCCACTTCGCTGTTTTCCGCCTTGCCCTGGCGCACGCCGCAGCGGGCGGCGTAATAGCGGCGGATGATCTCCTGGCGGGCGGCGGCGCGGCACACGTCGTCATCAATGATGCAGTTGCCCACCATGTTCACGCCCATGTCCGTGGGCGATTTATAGGGAGAGGACCCGTATATGTACTCAAACAAGGCGTTGAGCACGGGGAAAATCTCAATGTCCCGGTTATAATTCACGGTGGTTTCGCCATAAGCTTCCAAATGGAAGGGATCAATCATGTTCACATCGTCCAGGTCCGCGGTGGCGGCCTCATAGGCCACGTTCACCGGGTGCTTTAAGGGCAGGTTCCAGATGGGGAAGGTTTCAAACTTGGCATAGCCCGCGTTGATGCCCCGCTTGTGCTCCTGGTACAATTGGCTCAGGCAGGTGGCCATTTTGCCGCTGCCGGGGCCGGGCGCCGTGACCAGCACCAGGGGCCGGGTGGTGTTCACATATTCATTGCGGCCAAAGCCCTCGTCGCTGACGATGTGCTTGACGTTGTACGGGTAGCCTTCGATGGGGAAATGGCGGTACACCTGAATGCCCAGGCTTTCCAGCCGTTTTTTGAAGTTCACGGCGGCGTGCTGCTCCTGCCAGCGGGTCATTACCACGCTGCCCACATACAGGCCGATGGAGCGGAACGCGTCGATCAGGCGCAGCACGTCGGCATCGTAGGTAATGCCCAGGTCGCCCCGCACCTTGCTTTTTTCAATGTCGTCGGCGTTGATGGCGATCAGCAGCTCCGCCTGGTCCTTCAAATTCAGCAGCATGGACACCTTGCTGTCCGGCCGGAAGCCTGGCAGCACGCGGGAGGCGTGGTAATCGTCAAACAGCTTGCCGCCAAGCTCCAGATACAGCTTTCCGCCGAAGGCGGCGATCCTTTCCCGGATATGCTCCGACTGCATGGCGGTGTACTTGTCATGGTCAAATCCTATGCGCATCTTTCATCCCCTCCTGCGAATTATTACCCATACCTTGGGCATTATATCATGCCAAAGCCGGGGAAACAAGCGCCGGAGGAGAAACTTTTTTTCGCCGCCGGCTTCTCTTTTTTCGTTTTTTCAAGCCGCGGCCAAGGCTGTTCCAAATTGTTTGAAAATTGTTTTTTATACATATACGCCTGGAGCGGGCTCTGCGGTTCCGGCGGCTTCCTGCCTGTTTTTCACGCAGACTGAGGAATTTTGAATTGTAAACTTTTTTTCACAGGAAACTTCATAATTTTGTTTCGATTTCATTTCCTATGCGCATCAATGAATATTTATACTCTTATTTTTAAATATCGTTATATATATGCAATGTTTATGCGTTCTCTTGCTTAATATCCACTATTGGGAAGAATCGCGCATATTATTGTAGAAATGTAGACAGAGCCCCCGGAAAATGATATAATAATTATTGACGTATAGACGCTGCCGAAAGCCGGAAAAAAGGCTAATCCGCGTGCCTGCGTCACTTACAGAGAGGGAGCCAGATTTTTGAAAGCTGTGAAAATCATTATTCTTCTTTTTGTTATTCTCTGTCCATTTTTTATGATCGCCCAAGGCCTTTTGCCGGGCAGTTGGGAAGGTGACAAGCAATGAAAAATTTCCTGAATAACAAAAGAATAGGCCTGCGCCGGT
>CAMOHY010000121.1 GCA_946615495.1 uncultured Clostridia bacterium | reverse complement strand
TTATATACTGCTGCGGGTTTTAATAGGATGGAAGGTCAAAACAGCATTACCGCTTCATATCAAGCAAAAAAATAATGAAAATCCAGTTTTGCGAGCAAATGATGAAATAGGAGACGGAGGACTGATTCTTTGGCTGATCTTGTTGTAATCGGCGCGGGCCACGCAGGGTGCGAGGCCGCGCTGTGCGGCGCGCGTATGGGCCTGAATACCCTGCTTTTAACGCTGAACCTGGAATCGGTGGCGCTGATGCCCTGCAATCCCTCCATCGGCGGCACGGGCAAGGGGCACCTGGTGCGGGAGGTGGACGCCCTGGGCGGGGAAATGGGCCTGGCGGCGGACGATATCACCCTGCAAAGCCGCATGCTGAACCGGGGGAAAGGCCCCGCCGTGCATAGCCTTCGCATCCAGGCGGACAAGCGCGCTTACCACCTGCGCATGCTCAAAACCCTGTTCAATCAGGAAAACCTGACCCTGCGCCAAGGGGAAGCGGCGGAAATACTGACTGAAGGCGGCAAGGTCAGCGGCGTTCGGACGCTGACGGGCGATGTGATCCCCTGCCGGGCGGTGGTGGTGTGCACCGGCGTGTACCTGAAAAGCCGCATCATCATCGGCGAAGCGGAATGGGACGCCGGTCCTCAGGGCCTGATGCCCGCCAATTTTCTGAGCAAGTCGCTCTTGGACCTGGGCTTTGCCCTGCGCCGGTTCAAGACCGGCACTCCCGCAAGGGTGGCGGAAAACAGCATCGATTTTGATAAAATGGACGTGCAGCCGGGGGACGAGCCCGTAACGCCCTTTTCCTTCATGACGGATGTGCCGCCGAAAAACAAGATCAGCTGTTACCTTACCTGGACCAATGAAAAAACCCATGAAATCATCCGCCAGAACCTGCACCGCGCCCCCATGTTTACCGGCCAAATCAATGGCACCGGGGCCCGGTACTGCCCCTCCATCGAAACCAAGATTGTGCGCTTTGCCGATAAGGACCGGCACCAGATTTTCCTGGAGCCGGAGGGAGAGGGCTATCCCGAATGGTACGTGCAGGGCATGAGCTCCTCCATGCCGGAGGATGTGCAGTGGGCCATGTACCGCACCATTCCGGGGCTGGAGCACTGCGTGCTCACCCGCCTGGCCTACGCCATCGAATACGACTGCATTGATCCTTTGTCCCTCACGCCCTATCTGGGCGCGCGGCACATTCCGGGGCTGTATATGGCCGGACAGATCAACGGCACCTCCGGCTATGAGGAAGCGGCGGCCCAGGGCATTTACGCCGCCATCAACGCCAGTCTGTACTGCCAGAATAAGGAACCCTTCCTTTTGACGCGCGACCAAGCCTATATCGGCGTCATGACCGACGATTTGACCACCAAGGGCACCGACGAGCCCTACCGGATGATGACCAGCCGGGCGGAGCACCGGCTCTATTTGCGGCAGGACAACGCCGATTTGCGCCTGACATTGCGTGCCCGCGCCCTGGGCCTGATTTCGGATGAACGTTTGCGCCGCGCCGAGCAAAAGCAGCGGGAAACGGAAGAATTGGTAAAGCGCCTCGCCAGCGCGGGGATGGATAAGGAGCTCAGGCACCCCCAGGCGCACTTAGATTTGCCAGCGGGCTGGGAATACACCGACGGCGCGAAGGAACAGGCGGAAATACAAATCAAATATGAAGGCTATCTCCAAAAAGAAATGGCCCAAATCCGACAGGCCAGGGCCATGGAAGAAACCGCTATCCCCGTTAATACCGATTACACCGCTATCGACGCGCTGCGCCTGGAAGCGAGAGAAAAGCTGCAGGCCCGCCGGCCCCTTTCCTTGGGCCAAGCCAGCCGCATTCCCGGCGTCAACCCCGCGGATATCGCCGTGCTGATGGTGTGGCTGAAGCGGCAGAGAGAAAATGAAAGAAAGGATAATATTCCGGAGGCATAACGCATGTATAAAACGTATCAGGAAGAGTTTGTTCTGCGCACCTGCGACTGCGATTTTACGGGCGCCTGGCGGCCCAGCGCCATCATGCAGACCATGCAGGAATTGTCCGGCACCCATTCCGATTTGCTGGGCTGCGGCCGGAACACGCTGATTCAAAACAACATCGTGTGGGTGCTTTCCCGCTGCGAAATCCACATGGACAAATATCCCAAGATGGGCGATCGGATTACCGCCGAAACTTTCCCAACCGCCAACCGCCGCTGGTTCTTTCCCCGGTATTATTTTTTCCGGGATGAAGGAGGCCGGGTGCTGGGCTGCGCGGCCACGCTGTGGGCGCTGCTGGACATTGCCAGCCGCCGCATGCTGCCGCCGGGCGAGGTAGCCAAGGTGCTGCCGGACAATTCTGATTTGCCTGTGCCCATCGGCCTGCCCGCCACGGTGGACATGGTGGAGGGGGAAGAAAAGCTCTCCTGGCGCAAGCCGGTGTACTTTGATTTGGACGTAAACCAGCACGTCAACAACACCCGCTACGCAGACTGGGCCTGCGACGCGCTGGGTGTGGAAATGATGCAGAAATACTGCATGGAAACCATCATCGTTAATTACGACGCCGAGGTGCGGCCGGACCAGGAAATGACCCTGCACACCGCCGTCAGCGGTCTAAATTACCGGGTGGCCGGCTATCATGAAGAGAAGCTGCATTTTGAGCTTGGCGGTAAGCTGAAGGAAAGAACATAAACCATCATTTTTCCTGCAAAATATGACGAGAATTTATCAAGTCATTCAGAATTAGAACTTGCCATAAAAAGGAAAGCGTGATATGGTGAAGGTGGGATGGCTTTCGTCCTTCTTCCAACCCTGCGGCATGCGAATGGCGCAGTGGACAAAGCCATCCTATTTTAACCCCAACAGCTGTGAAGCCGGAGCAAGCGCCGGCTTTTTTTCATGCCGGATTGATGGCGAATCCAGAAATTTCTTACAATTTAAGCGGGAAGAAAAAGGAATAATTCCCCGCCGCGTGGTATATTACAACATCGGGGAAGGGGGATGCGGCATGACCATTCGGGAAGAACTGGAGGCGCGGGAAAAAGAATTTCTTTCGCCTTTGGCCGTTTGCAGCGCGGATACAAGAGGCAGGGACAAGCCTATGAAGCCCTGTCCTATGCGCACGGAATTCCAGCGGGACAGGGATAGGATTTTGCACTGCAAAAGCTTTCGCCGCCTGAAATTCAAAACCCAGGTGTTCATCGCGCCGGAGGGCGACCATTACCGCACCAGGCTTACCCACACCCTGGAGGTGGCGCAGGTGGCGCGCACGCTGGCGCGGGCCATGCGCCTGAACGAGGATTTGACGGAGGCCATCGCCCTGGGCCACGATTTGGGCCATACTCCCTTTGGCCACAGCGGGGAAAGGTCTTTGAACCGCATTACGCAAAGCGGCTTTCGGCACAACGAGCAAAGCCTGCGCGTGGTGGAAGTGCTGGAAGGCGGAGAGGGCTTGAACCTTACCTGGGAGGTGCGGGACGGCATCCTCAAGCATTCCGGGCAATTAAAGCCCGAAACGCTGGAAGGAGAATGCGTGGCGCGGGCGGACCGCATCGCCTACATCAACCATGATATTGACGACGCCATTCGCGCGGGCGTGCTGAAGGAATTTGAAATTCCCCACGAGCTCATCCGCGTGCTGGGGGAAACCCACGGCCAGCGCATCGATACCATGATAACGGATATCGTGCGCGAAAGCAAAGACCAGCCGCACTTAAAAATGAGCGCTCCCATTCAGGAAGCCAGCGATGAAATGCGAAAATTTCTCTTTGAGCGCGTGTATCTGGATGAATGGCGGCGGGCCGAGGAAGAAAAATGCGATCATGTGATCGTGACCCTGTTTGAATATTATATGGAGCATCCCGGAAAAATGCCTTTGGAATATGTGCAAATCGCCTATCGGGACGGCACGGAACGGGCCGTGACGGATTTTCTGGCTTGCATGACCGATCGTTACGCGATCAGAACTTACCAAAATTTGTTTGTTCCTGCATCTTTTCCAGTATTTTAAGCGCGAAAATTATCATTTTTGGCAGGAAATCCGGGTTTCATCTCGAATCATAGCACATGCAGAGGGTAAGAAAGGAGGAGAGCGGATTTGGCAGGTCGGTTGCCATCGGCGTGGTTGGATGAACTGTACGCCCGAACGGACATCGTTTCTGTCGTGTCCAGCTACCTGACGCTGAAAAAGGATGGCCGCCGGTATTGGGGGCTTTGTCCGTTTCACAACGAAAAAACTCCTTCCTTCTCTGTGAACCCGGAATTGAACCTGTATTATTGCTTCGGCTGCAAGGCCGGGGGAAACGTAGTCCAGTTCGTTATGGAAATGGAGCGCGTTTCCTATCTGGAAGCGGTGAAGCTGCTGGCGGACAGAATCCATATGGCCTTGCCGGAAATGCAGGAGGACCCGGATTGGGAGCGCCGCCGCAGCCAGCGGGAAAGGCTGCTGAATGCCAACCGGGAGGCCGCCCGGTTTTACCACGACCGGCTGTGGCAGCCCGAAGGAAAGCGCGTGCTGGATTACCTGCATGGCCGCGGGCTGGATGATGGCGTTATCCGCCGCTTCGGCCTGGGCGCTTCCTCCGAAAAGTGGGACGATCTCACTTCCTATTTGGAAGAAAAGGGATACACCAAAGAAGAGCTTGGCCTGGCGGGGCTCACCGTGGTAAAGGGCGACAGCGCCTATGATATGTTCCGCAGCCGGGCCATGTTTCCCATCATCGACCAATACAATCATGTGCTGGGCTTTGGCGGGCGGGCCATGAACGACGTAAAGCCCAAGTATCTGAACACCTCCGATACGCCGGTGTTCAATAAGCGCAAGGGCGTGTACGCCATCAACCTGATTCGGAAAATACGCGATTTAAAGCGCATCATCCTGGTGGAAGGGTACATGGATGTGGTGGCCATTTCCCAGGCGGGCGTCACCGGCGCCGTGGCCACCTTGGGCACCGCCCTTACCAACGAGCAGGCCAGGCTGCTCAAGCGTTACGCGCCGGAGGTGCATCTGGCCTACGATGGAGACGAAGCCGGGCAGCACGCCATTGAGCGGGGATTGGATATTCTGGAAGCGGAGGGCGTGCCCGCCAAGGTGCTTTACTTTCCGGACGGGCTGGACCCGGATGAATTCATCCGCCAGCGCGGCCTGGAGGCTTTCCAGGCGCTGCGGCCTTTAACCGCCGTTTCCTACCGGATGCAGCGCCTGCGCCGCCAATACGACCTGGAAACTCAGGAAGGCCGGTCCGAATACGCCAAGGCCTGCGCGGAGCTGCTGAAAAAGGTAAAAGACCCGGTGGACCTGGAAAATTACCTGGAGCTGCTGAACGTGCAAACCGGCTTTTCCAGAGAAGTGCTGCTGGCGCAGATTGGCGTTTCGTCCGCTGCTGCCCAAGCGCAGAATAATTCTTCCCCTTCACGGGAAACAATACAGACAAAGCGTTCCCGTTTTCCGGAGGGCTACCGCACGGAGCAAACGCTCCTGGCCCTGCTGGCAACCGGTTCGCTTCCTGCCGGAATGGTAAAAGAAACGGACTTTTCTCAGCCCATTTTTAAACAGATCGCCGCCCGCCTGCTGGCCGGCGAGGCTCCCGCGCAAATCATTTCCGATCCCGACGCGGGGGACGAAATGCGCCAGGCGGCGGGAGAAACGTTCTCCATGCTCACGGATTCGGAGCGGGAGAGGGCGGCGGCGATTGCCGGCGATTGCCTGCGAAATTTACAAATACAGCATTTACAGCAAGAAATCAACACGATGACCGACTTGATGCGCACCGCCGGCACAGCCGAAAAGCGCGCGGAAGCATTAAAGGAGGTCTCGTCCCTTTCCAAAGAATTGGCTCGGCTGAAACAGCAGGGGCGCTGACGGTAAGAGAGGAGTGGAGCCATTGAGCACGCAGATCGACGCAAAGCAGGCAAAGCTGAATGAACTTTATGAATTGGGAAAAAGCAAGGGCGTACTAACCTACGACGAAATTATTTCCAAGCTTTCTCAATATGAAATTGACCCGGAACAATTCGATAATATTTTGGAAACCTTTGAAGCCATGGGCGTGGCCGTTACCCGCGACGCGGAGACCGTGGTGCCCCAGCCGGAGCCGCTTCCGGAGGATTTGGACCTGATGCCGGAGGGCATCAGCATCGACGACCCGGTCAGGATGTATTTAAAGGAAATCGGCCGCGTGCCGCTTTTGACCGCTGAGGAAGAAATCGAAATCGCCAAGCGCATGGAGCAGGGCGATGAGGAAGCGAAGAAAAAGCTGGCGGAAGCCAATTTGCGCTTGGTCGTTTCCATTGCCAAGCGTTATGTGGGCCGCGGCATGCTGTTTTTGGATTTGATTCAGGAGGGCAATTTGGGCCTTATCAAGGCTGTGGAAAAATTTGACTACCGCAAGGGCTATAAGTTTTCCACCTATGCCACCTGGTGGATCCGCCAGGCCATCACCCGCGCTATCGCCGACCAGGCGCGCACCATCCGCATCCCCGTTCATATGGTGGAAACCATCAATAAGCTCATCCGGGTCTCCCGCCAGCTTTTGCAGGAATACGGCCGGGAGCCTACCCCCGATGAGATCGCGAAGGCCATGGGCATCAGCGAATCCAAGGTGCGGGAAATCATTAAGATCGCGCAGGAGCCCGTAAGCCTGGAAACCCCTATCGGCGAAGAGGAGGACAGCCATCTGGGCGACTTCCTGGAGGATGAAACCGCGCTGGCCCCCGCGGAAGCCGCTTCCCACGCCTTAATGAAGGAACAGCTTTGGGACGTGCTGGATACCCTGACGCCCCGCGAAGAAAAGG
>CAMOHY010000120.1 GCA_946615495.1 uncultured Clostridia bacterium | reverse complement strand
CTGCCATCGAAAGCCTGCAAGCAGTCTTTCGATGAAAATATCATTTCATTTCGTTATCCGGCAACATGATTCTTCGATGGCTTCCGCGTTCATTTGCTCATACAGGTCCCGGTAATATTGCTCCTCATTGCCGGACAGGACACGCCGGATTTCCTTCCGCACCGCGCCGTCGCCCAGGAAGGACGCCACCAGGGGCGAAAACCGCGTGCCGCTCTTGGCCCCAACGGCGTCCATCACCGCGTCGGGATCGGCTTGATTGTGGTCCAGCAGGTAGGCGGCCACGGCCACCGTGTCGGTCATTTGCCGGTAGGGGGAGGCGTTGCGCACATAATCGTTGGGGTATCCGCCGCCCTGATACCAGCTGTGGTGGCCGTAGGCCACATCGGCAAATTTCTCGGTGGAGGGGCGCTTGCGCAGCTCTTCGCTGCCGGAAATGACGTGCAGCTGCTTCATCAGGAATTCCGGCTCATACAGCCCGCGGCTCAGCATGGTTCTTTCCAGGTTCATGCGCATGAGCCCATAATCGTGGTACAAGCCGCACTGCCGGGCATATTTCAGCAGGGCGGCTTTTTTCTCATCCGGGTCCTTTAGAGCGGCCAGGAAAGGAATATCGTCAAAAAAGTCCGGCGAATGGTCCAAAATGCGGGCGCAGAGGCAGCACAGGATATCTCCCGCTTTCTGGGCGCGGATATACAGCCTGCCGGAAAAGCGCCGCAGCAGCTGCGTGCTGACGGATAAATAGCTGGGCAGGCCTTCCATTTCAAAATAATCCGTGATGACCAGCCGGATGATGTGGAGAAAAAAGTCGTTAAATTTCTCCATGGGAAAGGAAAGCACCGTGCGCAGCATTTTTTCATAGGCGGAGACCAGGAATTCGGTATAATGGCGTTTTTTGAGCAGGGCGGGGTTGCGCTTCATCAGGTCGCTGTAATAAATAGCAAGCTGCACGTTGGCATACAGGCCGGAATTGTCGTATTGGTCGTAGGGGCAGGAAAGAATCAGCTCCTCCAGCCTTTCCATGGTGACGGATAAATCCACAAAGCCGCAGGTGTATTCCATCTCATAATAGGGCCACAGCCAGCGCACATTGGGCGCGTCGGTTCCCGTTTCCGGCTTGAACACCTCATGGCAGGATTCCAGCACCAGCGCCAGCTCACGGGAGGACAGGTTGCCCCGGCTGAGCACAGTGCGGTTGGCGCTCATCTGCTGGTGGGTGCGGCGCAAAAACACATCCCAGGGCAAGCCGGGCGCCATGGCGCGGTAGGCGGGGTCCTGCAAAATATCCAGCATCCTGCCGCTGATGCCGATTTTCCGCTTCGCGTCCTTGACGCATATGGCCACGTTGGCCAGGCTGCGGATGATATAGCCCTTGGTGGCTTCATCCTCGATTTCCGGGAAATATTTTAGGTACGAGCCGCCCTCCGTAAACACCATTTCGTTTTCAAAGGTGAACTGCTCGGCCCGCTCATCCCGGATGCCTTCCACCACCCGGCCCTGAAAGTAAAGCCCCATGCCCAGCAGATACAGTTCCTGAATGATCTTGTTCCGGTCCTGCCGGATGCGGTACATGCTCAGCAGGGAATCGTGGATGAGCACATACGTCCCGCAGTCCAGATTGGTGGACCAATCCATCAGCGCGGCGGCGAATTCCCCCAGCGCGGCAATTTCCGCGGGAGAGGCGTTATGCAAATCGTCCAGGGCGGGGAAAAGATACTGGTTCAGCAGGTCGATATTTTCCTGCCGCAAAGCAAGCATGCGCTCGGCGGAACGGCGCTCCTGGGCGTACCAGGTGTCAAAATCCGCGCGGGGAACGGCGTACATGTCGCTGAGCTTTGCAATTTCCCGCACATTTTCAATGTATTGCGCCTGATAGGGCAGCATGGCCTTTTCCCCCTTATGACTGGATCTGCCGCAGGGTCTGCATGAACATATTGATATCGATGGGCTTGGCCAAATGGCCGTTCATGCCCGCGTTCAGCGCCTTGGCAATGTCCTCCGCGAAGGCGTTGGCCGTCATGGCGATGATTTTGACTGTGGGCGCGTCCTCCCTCTTGCTTTCCCGGATGCGCTGGACCGCCGTGTAGCCGTCCATCACCGGCATTTGAATATCCATAAGGATCAGGTCGTAGTGCCCTTCCGGCGATCGAAGGAAGGCGTCCACCGCTTCCTGGCCGTTGACGGCGCTGTCCGCCTGGGCCCCGGTCATTTTCAGCAGCTCCAGGGCAATTTCCCGGTTAATCTCGTTGTCCTCGGCAAGCAGGATGTGCTTCCCCTGCAAATCGGGCGAGCCAAAGGCGTCGGCTGGCCCCTCGGACGCCTGCATGGCGGCGTTCAGCCCTTTAAGGAGGGATTTGCGCAGGAAGGGCTGGGGAATAAAGTGCTCGATGCCGCTGCGGTTGGCCCGGTATTCGATTTCGCTCCAATTCTGCTCGCCCACCAGAATAAGCGTCAGGGCGGGGTGCGCTTTTTTCAGGTATGCCGCCAGGTCAAACAATTTGTCCGCCCGGCCCGCGACCTTGCCCAGCAGCACGGCGTCATAGCTTTGGCCGTGGTAGTCCGCGTCGGTCAGGGCGGAAATGGCGCCCTCGTCCGTGGTAACAATGCGGAAGGACAGGCCAAATTCGCCCAGGTATTTTTCGTATACCTTTTCCACCTCCGGGTCCGATTCCAGAATCAGCAGGCGCTTCTTTTCCAATAAGGAGGTGTCCACGCGCAATTCCTCATACCGCATGGGCACATCCACTCCCACCTCGGTGCCCTTTCCGGGCGCGCTTTCAATTTGGATGCGGCCGCCCATGGCCTCTATGAGCTTTTTCACAATGCTCATGCCCAGGCCCGTACCCTCGATTTTGGAAATCGTGGAGGAATTGACCCGCTCGAAGGGCTGGAAAATGCGCTGGAGAAATTCCTCCGTCATGCCGATGCCGTTGTCCCGGCACCGGAAGGAGAGCACGCATTTTCCCCCCTCCATCCGCTGGGAAACGGCCATGGTGATATCGCCCCCGTCGGGGGTGTATTTAACCGCGTTATTGAGAATATTCACATAAATCTGCCGCAGGCGCATAGCGTCCCCAACCAGGCTTTCATACAGGATATCGCCCACCTGCAAATGGAAGGCGTGGCCCTTTTGCTCCATTTGGGGCCGGGCGATGATGAGGATGTCGTGCATCAAATCGCTCAGGGAAAAATTGGTTTCCGCCAAAGTCATGCGTCCCGAATTGATGCGGGACATATCCAGCACGTCGTTAATGAGGCTGAGCAAATGGCCGCTGGCCACCTCAATCTTGTCCAGGGCGTCGGCCACGCGGGCTTTTTCGTCAATATGCTTTTTTGCCAGCGCCGTCATGCCCACGATGGCGTTCATGGGCGTGCGGATATCGTGGGACATATTGCTCAAAAAGGTTTCTTTGGCCGCGTTGGCATCCTCGGCTTCCCGCAGGCGCTGCTGCAAAACCACATTTTCCCGTTCCAAATCGTCCTGGCCGGAAATCCATAATTGCCGGGTGCCGCACAGATCAACTTTTTCTTTCACCTGCTGCGGGTCAAAGCCTTCGGTTTGGAACATAACGGCGCCGTTTTTTTCTTTATCAATAATCGCGTATTCCTTGCCCATAAGCTTTTCTCTCCTTTTTGGCGCGCCCTGCCGCCGCGGAACGGATTCGCTTTTCCTGCGCAATGGTTGCTCCCAGCTATTGTAGCATAATCGAAAAGAAAAAACAATTGCCGCCTTCCGGCTGTTTTTTTGCATCGGAGCCTTGACGCTGCCAAAGGATTATGCCATAATGCAGATAATGCCAAGAAGAAATACGAAGGGGAGAAAGCCGCATGATCCACCAGAATCCATTGCTCAAAAATCAGGAAGCGGGCCAGAAATTCATTACCATGGGTGAAATTATGCTGCGCCTGACGCCGCCCAACTACGAAAAAATCCGCATGACCAATTCCTTTGACGCCTCCTACGGCGGCAGCGAGGCCAACATCGCCCTGGCCCTGGCCTGCCTGGGGGTGGACAGCACGTTTTTCTCCGTGGTGCCGGATAATTCCCTGGGCAAAAGCGCCATCCGCGCCCTGCGAAGCAGCGACGTGCACTGCACCCCGGTCATCCTTTCCACCCCGAAGGAAACGCCCACCCACCGGCTGGGCACCTATTACCTGGAAACGGGCTTTGGCGTGCGTACCAGCAAGGTGATTTACGACCGGAAGCATTCCGCCCTGACGGAGTATGATTTCAGCCATTACGATCTGAAAGCCCTGCTCCAGGATTTTGACTGGCTGCACCTTTCGGGCATTACGCCCGCCCTGGCCCCCAACTGCCGGAAGCTGACCATGGATATGCTCAAAACCGCCAAGGAATTGGGGCTCACCGTGTCCTTTGACGGCAATTTCCGTTCCGCCCTGTGGACCTGGGAGGAAGCGCGGGATTTCTGCACCGAATGCCTGCCCTATGTGGATGTGCTGATGGGCATTGAGCCCTACCACCTGTGGAAGGATGAAAACGATCACGGCAAGGGCGACGTGAAGGACGGCGTGCCCCTGCAGCCCGCTTACGAGCAGCAGGACGAGGTGTTTCAGGCCTTCATTCAGCGCTGGCCCAATTTAAAGTGCATCGCCCGCCACGTGCGCTATGCCCATTCCGGCTCGGAAAACAGCCTGAAAGCCTTTATGTGGTATGAAGGCCATACCTTTGAAAGCAAGCTGTTCACCTTCACCATCCTGGACCGGGTGGGCGGCGGCGACGCGTTTGCCAGCGGCCTCATCTACGCCATGATTCACGGCTACAAGCCCATGGATATGCTGAACTTCGCCGTGGCCTCCTCCGTTATCAAGCACACCATTCACGGCGACGCCAACATTACCGACGACGTGAACACCATCCGCAACCTGATGAACACGAATTACGATATCAAGCGCTGAAAAAGCGAGGAACAAAAGCCATGCTTTCTTTTGAAAACGATTATTCCGAAGGGGCCCATCCCCAAGTGCTCAAGGCGCTGTCTGACACCAACCTGGTGCAGCAGCCCGGCTACGGGGAGGACGAATACTGCCTGCGGGCAAAAGAAAAAATCCGGGAATGCTGCCAATGCCCGGATGCGGATATCTACTTTTTGGTAGGCGGCACCCAGACCAACGCCGTGGTCATCGACGCCCTGCTTTCCGGCACCGAGGGCGTGGTGGCCGCGGAAACCGGCCACGTGGCCGTGCACGAGGCAGGGGCCATTGAATACACCGGCCATAAGGTGCTCACCCTGCCGGAGCGCGACGGAAAAATCAGGGCTGAGGACTTGGAGGCCTTCCTTTCCTCCTTTTTCGCGGACTCCACCTGCGCCCACATGGTATATCCCGGCGCGGTGTATATTTCCCACCCCACGGAGTACGGCAGCCTGTACTCCTTAAAGGAACTGGAAGCGCTCAAGCGCGTGTGCTCCTCCTTTGGCCTTCCCCTGTTCCTGGACGGGGCCCGGCTGGGCTATGGGCTGGCAAGCCTGAGCGCCGATGTGGCGCTGATGGACCTTTGCCGCCTGTGCGACGCCTTTTATATCGGCGGCACCAAGGTGGGCGCCCTGTGCGGCGAAGCGGTGGTGTTCCCCCACGGCGCGCCCAAGCGGTTTTTTACCCATGTCAAGCAGCACGGGGCATTGCTCGCCAAGGGCCGGCTGCTGGGCGTGCAGTTTGACGCTTTGTTTACGGACGGCCTGTACTTTCAGCTCAGCCGCCACGCCATTGAAATGGCGGAATATATGAAGCAAGGCTTTGCGAAGCGGGGCTTTGCCTTCTTCCGCGTTTCGCCCACCAATCAGCAGTTCGTCATTTTGGAAAACGGCCTCCTGCGCCGCCTGGAAAAGCGGGTGCGCTTTTCCTTCTGGCAGCCCTATGACGGGGAGCGTTCCGTGGTTCGCTTCGCCACCAGCTGGGCCACCCGCCCGGAGGACGTGGACGCGCTGATGGCCCTGCTGGACGGCATATAATCCCCCGCCTCCTCTATCGGCTTTGTCGATGCGCTGCAGCCTCCCAGGGCAATCAGCCTCATGGGAGGTTTTTTGCGTTATCGTTCTTTTCTGCACTGCAGCTTTTGTGCGCTGTAGGAAAAAATTTGACAATACGGCTCTGCAGGGCAATTTGCCGGGTGCTTGGAAAGAGTTTGGACGACTTGTTTGGAGAGGAGGATACGCATGATGAAGAAGAACCGCACGAATAATCTTGACGAAATGCAGAATCAGAAACGTTTCAAGCTGGAAGAGTATGGCTTTTGGGTCATGTTTTGGGCGCTGGCTGTTTCGATTGTCGTTCAGCTTATCATAGGCGGTACAATCAAAGAAGTGCTTGGGGAGATCATTATTCTTCTGGTAGGGAGCGTTTACCTCTCAGCAGCCACGCTAAAAAATGGTCTTTGGGCAAGAACATCAACGCCTTCCAGAAAAGGAAACGCTGCTGCAAGTATCATTCCCGCTGTTCTCATCGGCGTTATCAATGGATTCAAGCTTATTCAGAACAACAAAATGGAGGCAAAGTCATTATTAATCACCGCCGCCATCGCCGTTGCCGTCTACGCAGCCTGTTTTGTCATCTTGGAAGTGTTCCGGGCCGCATACAATAAAAGACGAGCGGTATTAGACAATGTAGGCGAAAAGGAAAGCGAGGAATAATGCAGAATGAATCCTGCTTTACGAAGCACCCACCCAGATCGCTCCAGACGGCTGTTTTCCCGCTCGAAAACGCCTCTCCAATGACATCTCATATTTCAACCAACTTTTGACAAAGAGCCTAAAAACCAGCTAT
>CAMOHY010000119.1 GCA_946615495.1 uncultured Clostridia bacterium | reverse complement strand
CTTCCGCATCACCGGCGCGGGCACCATCGCCGGCTGCTATGTCACCGACGGCAAGGTGCAGCGCAACGCCTCCGTGCGTTTGCTGCGCGACAACGTGGTGGTGTTTGAAGGCAAGCTTTCCTCCCTCCGCCGCTTTAAGGACGACGTGCGCGAAGTGGCCAGCGGCTACGAGTGCGGCGTCGGCCTGGAGAATTACAACGACGTTAAAGAGGGCGACGTGGTGGAATGCTTCGTGATGGAGGAAATTGAACGCTGACGCTTTTTCATGGAAAGCCCGCCCGGCTGCGGGCTTTCCATGAAGCTTCCGCCGCTCGCTTTTTTTACCCGCAAGAGAAAGGAATAATCGAATTTGAGCAGTTTTCGGATCGACCGTATTTCAGAAGAAGTGCGCCACGCCATCGACGCCATTATCCGGGAAATGAACGATCCCCGCATCTGCGGCACCTACGCCGTCACGCGGGCGGACGTTACCCGCGATTTGCGCTGGGCCAAGGTTTTCGTGAGCGTGCTGGAGGATGACAAGGCGGATGAAATGCTGAAGGCGTTGAAAAAGGCCGCCGGTTATATCCGCCATGAATTGGGGGCGCGGGTGGACCTGCGCTATACCCCGGAATTACTGTTTGAGCGGGACCGCAACATCGCTTACGGCGTGCATATCGCCCAGGTGCTCAAGGAAGTGGCCCCCAGAGAGGAAGAAGATCATGACGCAGAAGAATGATCTCTGCCCGCAAATGCTGTCCGCCCTGAAAAATGCGAACAGCATTTTGTTATGTACCCACGTTTCCCCGGACGGCGACGCCATCGGCGCCACCCTGGCCATGGGCCTTGGCCTGCGCAGCCTGGGCTGCCGGGTGACGCTCGCCTGCGCCGACCCTGTGCCGGGGCAATTTCTTTTTCTGCCCGGCGCGTCGGATTTTGTGCTCCCGGAAGGCTTGGCGGCTCAGCGGTTTGACGCGGCGCTTGCCATCGACGCGGCCAGCGCGGAGCGGATGGGGGCATGCCGGGACGCGTTTTTTTCCGCTCCCCTGACCATGCAGATGGACCATCACCCGGATAACCCGCGCTACTGCATGTATAACCAGGTGGACGGCGGCGCTTCCGCGGCGGGCTGCGTGGTGTACCGTTATTTGCGGGCGCTGGATATTCCCATCACCCAGGAGATCGCCCAGTGCCTTTACTGCGCGATCAGCACGGACACCGGCAATTTCCGCTTTCAAAACACCACGGCGGAGGCCTTTTCCATCATGGCGGACTTGATGAAAGCGGGGCTTGATCTGCCCAAGGTGGCCCGGCCCCTGCATCAATTGCGGGAGGCGCCCCATGTGCGGCTGCTGGGTAAGGCGCTGGATTCTTTGTGCGTGTTTGGAAAGGGAAAATGCGCCTGTATGGCGCTGTCGGCCCAGGATTACCATTCCGCCCAGGCGAAGCCTGAGCATAACACGGCCATCGTCAATTACGCTCTGGATATTCCCGGCGTGGAAATGGCCTTTTTGGCGGAAGAAAGGGAGGACGGGCAGGTGAAGGCCAGCCTGCGTTCGCTGCCGCCCTGGAACGTGGCAAAGATCGCCCAGAAATACGGGGGCGGCGGCCATATGTTCGCCGCCGGGCTGCGCTACGATGGAACGCTGGAGGATTTACTGGAAAGCCTGAAAAATGATATGCTGCAATTGGCCGAGGAAGGAAAATGAACGGTTTTTTGAATTTGCTCAAGCCGCCTGGCATGTCCTCCGGCGCTGCCGTGGCGGTGGTGAAGCGGCTCACGGGGGAAAGGGTGGGCCACGCCGGCACGCTGGACCCGGAGGCCGCGGGCGTGCTGCCCATTATGGTGGGCAGGGCCACCCGGCTGCTGGACCTTTTTCCGGATAAGAGCAAAAGCTACGTGGCCGAAATCGCCTTTTCCGGCGCCACCGACACCCAGGACGCCCAAGGCGCCGTGATCGAGGAGGGCCGGGGCGTGCCGCCGCGGGAGGAAATTGAAAAAGCGCTGGATAGGTTCCGGGGCGATATTCTGCAATGTCCCCCCGCTTATTCCGCCCTCAAAAAGAACGGCGTTCCCCTTTACGCCTTGGCCCGCAAGGGAGAAATGGTGGAAACGCAGCCCCGCGCCACCCTGATCCGCGCGCTTGAGCTGGGAGCGCAAACGGGAAAGGATGGCTATATGCTGCGGGTGGACTGCGGGGGCGGCACCTATATCCGCACCCTGTGCCACGATATCGGCCAGGCGCTGGGCAAGCCGGCACATATGCGCTTTCTGCTGCGCACACGGGCGGGCGCGTTTTCCCTGGAAAACGCCGTGACCCTTGAGGAAGCGCGGGCAGCGGCGGAGGCGGGGGAGCTGGAGCGGCTGCTTTTGCCCTTGGACCATCCCCTGAAGGACATGAAAGCGCTTTCCTTGCCCGAACGGTATTGGAAGCTTGGCAGGAACGGGGGCAAGCTGCCCGCCGCCCTGCTGCCGGAGATAACAGAAAACGAACGCTGCCGGGTGTACGCGGCGGAGGAATTGATCGGAATTGCCCACCGGGAGGAGGATATCCTCCGGTTCGACGTGGGCTTGTGCGGAGGATGAAGAGTTTATGCAGGATATTCGGGAGCAATTATCGCGCGTGCGCTGTTTTTTGCTGGATATGGACGGCACCTTTTACCTGGGCAATCAATTGATCGACGGTTCCCTGGATTTTTTGCGGGCCCTGCACGACACCGGGCGGCAATGCCTGTTTTTGACCAACAACTCCTCCAAGTCCGCGGATTTTTACAAAAAGAAGCTGGAGAAAATGGGCGTGCCGGAGGAATTCCGCAATGTGCTCACCAGCGGCCAGGCCGCGGCCCGGTATGTGACGGCCCGTTTTCCCGGCCAAAAAGCCTTTCTGCTGGCCAACGCCATCGAAACGGAGGAAATGCGCGCCCTGGGCGTGCAAATCGACCAGGACAAGCCCGATTATGTGCTCATCGCCTTTGACACCGAATTGGATTATGGGAAAATGACCAAGCTGTGCGATCATGTGCGCTCCGGCCTGCCCTATATCGCCACCCATCCGGATTTCAACTGCCCCACGGAAACAGGCTTTATCCCGGATATTGGGGCCACCATCGCCTATGTGAAGGCCAGCACGGGCCGGGAGCCCGACGTGGTAATCGGCAAGCCCAATGGCGGCATCGTGGAAGAAACGCTGCGGGTGACGGGGTTAAAGAAAGAAGAAATGGCCATGGTGGGGGACAGGCTGTATACCGATATCGCCACCGGCGTGAATTTCGGCATGCTTTCCATCCTGGTTATGAGCGGGGAGACCACGGCTCAAATGGCGGCGGAATCGCCCATCAAGCCGGGGCTGACCTTTGGCCGGCTCAGCGATATGATTCCCTATCTTTAAGGAGAGGCCTATGCCGCGGGATGAATTGATTCGGGAGCGTGATTTCGCCCTATTTGCGAAAAAGCTTTTGCGCCGGGCGCTCCTTGGCGCGTTCTGGATCGGGGTATGGGCGTTGATTGCCGCTGTGGTGGGGCTTCCCAAGCTGCTGCCTGGCCCGGCGGAAACGGCGAGGGCCTTGGTCCGTTTGGCGGGCACGGGCGTGTTTTGGCAAAGCGTGGGCATGACGCTGCTGCGGGTGGCCTTGGGCTATGTATGCGCCGTGGCCGCGGGGGCCCTGCTGGCGGCGGGCTGCTGGCGCTTTGCCTGGCTGGACGCGCTGCTGTCCCCCCTGCGCACGGTCATCCGGGCTACGCCGGTTTCTTCCTTTATTCTGCTGGTTTGGCTTTGGCTCAAAAGAAGCCATGTGCCGGTGTTCATTTCTTTTCTGATGGTGCTGCCCATTATCTGGACGGCGGCCCAGGAGGCGCTGAGCGCCGTGGACGGCAATCTAAAGGAAATGGCGGATATGTACCGGTTTACCGTGTGGAAGAAGCTGCGGTATCTGTACGCGCCTTCCGTTAAGCCCGCGTTCATGGCGGCGTGCATGACGGGCCTGGGCTTTGCCTGGAAAAGCGGCATCGCGGCGGAAGTGATTGCGCTCACGCCGGACTCGGTGGGCAAGCATTTGAGCGACGCGAAAAACTATTTGGAGTACCCGGACCTGTTCGCCTGGACGGTCACGGTGATTCTGCTTTCCATGGCGCTGGAGGCGGCGCTCAAGGCGGTGGCCAGGAAACGGCGGGAGGGAAAAGGATGATCTGTTTACGGCAGGTTTCCGCCGGATATCCGGAAAAAGAAGTGCTGAAAGGGCTGAATCTTTCCCTGCCGGACAAGGGCGCGGTAGCGGTCATGGCTCCCTCAGGGTATGGGAAAACCACGCTGCTGCGCGTGCTGGCGGGGCTTTTGCCCATTCAGGATGGGGAATTGACCGGCTTAAAGGATCAAAAAGTATCCTTTCTGTTCCAGGAGGACCGGCTGCTGCCCTGGCTGACGGCGGAAAAGAACGTGGAAATCGTCAGCAGCCCGGAGAAAGCCCGGTTCTGGCTCCATGAAATGGAAATAGAAGAAATGAATCAGTACCCTCAAGCCATGAGCGGCGGCATGCAGCGCAGGGTGGCCCTGGCGCGGGCCATGGCCTTTGGGGGCGATGTGCTTTTGCTGGATGAGCCCTTTAAGGGCCTGGACGGGGCCCTCCGGGCGCGCATTGCCTCGCGCATCCGCGGCGTGTTTCCCCTCACGGTGCTTTCCGTGCACGACCAGGAGGAAGCGGCGCTGCTGGGGGCCGCAATCATCCACTTGGACCAAGAAAAGGAGGAGCGGGCATGGCAACGGTAGCATGGATTGGCACGGGCGTTATGGGCGGGCCCATGGCCTGCCACGTGCAAAAGGCGGGCTATGCGGTGCGGGCGTATAACCGCAGCGCGCAAAAGGCCCAGGCGCTTGCTGAAAGGGGCATTCAGCCCTGCGGCAGCATTGCCGAAGCGGTGCGGGGGGCCGATTTTATCTTTACCATCGTGGGCTATCCTAAGGACGTGGAAGAGGTTTATCTGTCTCCGGAGGGCATTTTCGCCTTTGCCCGGCCCGGCGCCGTCGCCGTGGATATGACCACCTCCTCCCCCGCCCTGGCCCAAAGGCTGTATGAGGAAGGAAAAAAGCGGGGCGTCGCCGTGCTGGACGCGCCGGTATCCGGCGGGGACGCGGGCGCGAAAAACGCCGCCCTCACCATCATGGCAGGCGGCGACCAGGACGCGTATGAAAAAGCCCTGCCGCTGCTATCCTGTATGGGCAAGGCCGTCACCCTGATGGGCGGCCCCGGCGCGGGGCAGCACACCAAGGCGTGCAATCAAATTTGCGTGGCCGGGGCCACGGCGGCGTATACCGAAGCGCTGGCTTACGCCCAGCGGGTGGGGCTGGACGTGGAAAAAATGCTTTCGGCCATTTCCGGCGGCGCGGCGGGCAGCTGGCAGATTGACCATATGGCGCCCCGCGCCCTGCATGGGGACCACGCGCCGGGCTTTTACATCAAGCATTTCATCAAGGATATGCGCATCATTCAGGAGGTGGCCCAGGAAAAAGGGCTGGATTTGCCCATGCTCAGCGCCGTCCTTCGGGAATACGAGGAAATGGCGGAGCAGGGCCAGGAAAATCTGGGCACGCAGGCGCTCATCCGGCGGTATTGATGGAAACGAAGGTGGCCTCGTGCTGCGCCGCGGGCAGGAACACGCGCAAAAAATCCTCCATTTTCATGCGGATGGACGCGGTGTTCACGCAGGGATGGCAGCCCAAATATTCTTCTTCCCGCAGGTCGCTGTCCATGATAAGGCGCACGTTTCTGGCGCTGTCAAAAAGCAGGCCCATGGGGCTTACCGCGCCGGGAGACAGGTGCAAAAGCTGCTCCATGGCTTCCGGCGGGCCGAAGGACAGGCGGCTGACGCCCAATTGCTTGGATACGTCCTTGGTCTTGAAGGCCTTGTCCTCCCGGATCATGAGCAGGTAAAACACCGTTTTCTGCTGGTTGCATAAAAATAGGTTTTTGCAGATCACGCCGCCCAGCACCCGGTCAACGGCCTGACAATCCTCCATGGTGCGCACGGCCTCATGGTCGATGCGGAGAAAGGGAATATGGTGGGCGTTCAAAAAGCGGTAAACGGCGGCTTCATTGTCCGGCCTTACCTCTTCCGGCGCGCCTTCAAAAACGGTATACAAGGCGGGGCCACTTCCTTCCAGTGTCGCTTTGCGCCGCCGGCCGGGGCCGGAGGCTGAATTCAGTTTATCATAAGCGGGTTTGCCCGTCAAGAAAGGAACACTTTTCGTGCACTGCTCCGGCCTCAGGGTTGGAAGATGGAACGATACAGAAAGAAAAAGGATAAAGGAGGAGAAAAAATGGATAAGGTTAGAATTGGAATCATCGGCTGCGGCGGCATTGCCAATAACAAGCATATGCCTTCTCTGGCCAAGCTGCCTCAGGTGGAAATGGTGGCCTTCTGCGATATCATTGAGGAGCGCGCCCGCAAGGCCGCGCAGGATTTTGGCGTGCCCGGCGCGCTGGTGTGCACGGATTACAAGGAACTGCTTTCCCGGAAGGATATTGACGTTGTGCACGTGCTGACGCCCAATAAGCAGCATTCCTTTATCACTGTGGACGCGCTGGAGGCGGGCAAGCACGTGATGTGCGAAAAACCCATGGCTATCAACTCCGCCGAAGCGAAAAAGATGCTGGACGCGGCCCGCCGCACGGGCAAAAAGCTCACCATCGGCTATCAAAACCGCTTCAAGCCCGAAACCCAGTACCTGAAAAAGTGCATTGAAAACGGCGATCTGGGCGAAATCTATTACGCCAAGGCCCTGGCCGTGCGCCGCCGGGGCGTGCCCACCTGGGGCGTGTTCCTGGATGCGGAAAACCAGGGCGGCGGCCCCC
>CAMOHY010000118.1 GCA_946615495.1 uncultured Clostridia bacterium | reverse complement strand
GTTGATGAAAGGGCTGCGGCCCTTTCATGCTTTCCTGGGGTTTGTCGACAGTCTGTGCCGCAGCGGCGCATACCGCTGCGGCATTTTATTGCATGGCGTGTAAGTATCAAAGATTTTTCCTGGGCAGCAGCACCAGCAGCGCCCCCAGCAGCACCAGCAGCGGCAGCATCACGGCGACGATGACGGCGGGGGTGATATTGCCCAGGCTCAATCCCTGGCGCTGGGCCGTTACGGGCACGATGTCCAGGTTCACGGGCTCCCGGCCCTGAAGGGATTGGACCATTTGCAGCAAAAACGCGGTGGACGATGTGCTGCTCTGCATCCAGTAATTGAGAAACATGGTCATGTCCCCCATGATGAACAGATGGGACGTTTCGCCGTTTTCAAACATTTTATCGGACCAAAGGGCTACGGCGAACCGGCCCTCCTCGTCCCCCGGCTGCTGGGAGGACACGGTGAGCCCGTCCTCATAATTGCGGATGTAGGCTTCCCCCGTCATGAGCACGGGAGTGAGCATAACGCCGTCGGGCTCGGTTTGGGGCAGCTTGAACGCCCGCGCCGCCGTGAGCAAAAGAATGTCCTCGCCCTGGGTAAGCAGGGTGCGGGTGGCGTCGCATTCCTGCATGTACGGCATCAAAATCACCGGCGAATCGGCGTAGTAGCCCGCCGTGTCCTCCGCCTTGGCAATCACCATGCCGGGATAGCTTTCCACGCCCCACGCCCGCAGGAAAGCCTGGAAATTGTCCAGGTTCAAGGGGTCGGAATACTGGGAAACGACGAAAAAGTCTCCGCCCGATTGCGCAAACGCCATGATCTCATCCAGTTCCCTTTCCGTCAGGTCATACTTGGGCGTCAGAATCATCAGGGGGCTGTCCGGCTGCAGCGCGTCGCCCGACGCCAGGTTCACCCGCTTCACCGCGTAGTTGGCGGAAACGAGGGTATCCTCCAGCGCCTGAATTTCCGATTCGGTTTTTTCCCCGTGGCCGGTCAAAATCTGAATTTGGGGCACCTCGTCCTCCGTCACGTACAAAATGGCCTCCGTGACGGATTTTTCATAGGAATAGCTGATTTCGTCAAAATACCCCGTTTCCGTATTGTAGGAATAGAGCACGTAATCATCCGCCGTCAAAATGCGCGCCCGGCCGGTGGCGGGGCAGGAAACGATGAGGCAATCGTCCGTCACCTGGTTTTCCCCCGCGGCGTCGGCGAATTGGGTTTGCAAAACGGGATTTTTAATAAGGCTTTCCTGGCTCAATTGCACCCGGGGCGACGCAGCCGCGTAGCGGTTCAGCAGGGAAAGCAGGGTGGCGTCGCCGCCGGATGCGGGCACCACGGCGTAAAGGCGCACGTCCTTATCCAATTGCTCAAGGGCAGCGGCGGTAACCGCGCTTTGGGTGGTGGCGCCGTTGAAGGAGCAATCCACCTGCAGGGCGAAGCGCTGCTCCAGCGCGTCTGCCAGCGCGCCAACGAGCAGCACGCACGCCACCACGGCCGCCGTCAGCGCCGCGGAAAAGCCGCCGCAGCGGAATTTTCTATTGTTTTTTACGGCCTTCAGCCATGCTTTCATCCGTTCCATGCCTTACGCCTCGCTCCAGCGCCGGGCGTCCAGCACCCTTACGCACAAAAACAGCAAAATGCCCATGAACAGCACATTGTACAGCACGTTGGACAGGCTGAGCTGTCCCCGCGTAAAAGGCTCAAAGCGCCGGTACAGGCTGATAAAATTGAGCAGCTTGCTTACCCAGTCCACCGTAACGGCGGAAGCCAGCACGTCCGCCAGCCACACCAGCAAATTCACCCCGACGCCGGCCACCACGGCGGTCATTTGGCTGCGGGCAAAGCAGGAAACGAACAAATCCAGGGCAATAAAGGCGCAGCCCTGCAAAAGCAGGCCCAGATAGCCCACCGCCGTTTCCGCCGCATACAGCCTGCCGTACACTGCCACCACCAGCGCGTACACCGCGGTGGCGGCCACGGCAGTCAACAGCACCGTGCACGCCGCCAGGAATTTGCCCAGAATCATCCCGCTCAGGGAGCAGGGAGAAGAAAAAAGCAATTGCTCCGTGTGCTGCCGCCGCTCCCCGGCAATGAGCCGCATGGTCAAAATCGGCGAAAGCAGCATCCATAAATAGCTCAATTGGCCCAATAGCTCCAGCAGGTTGCTGGAGCGGGAGGCCAGATTGGTAATGCCGAAAAAAATGCTGGCCAATGTGAGGAACACGCCCATAAACACATAGGCCGCGGGCGTGTAAAAATAGCCCTGCATTTCCCGGCGGTAAATGGCTCCCATCGCGTTTTCCGTCCTTTATCCTTTTTCGTCCATGGTGGCGCGGAGAAAAATATCCTCCAAGCTGTCCTCCACCGGCGCCAGGCGCAAAAGCGGCGCCTGCATGGCGCAAAGCAGGGTAAACAGCTCCCTTTCCGCCGCTTCCCCTTTTTTCACCGTCAGCACCACCTGGGTCACGCCGGGGTCGCCGCCCCGCTCCACCGTTACCCGGCTTACGCTGTTTAATTGCCGCAGCGCGGGCAGCAGCGTTCCTTCCCCGCAGGCGATCTTTGCCCGCAGCCGCGCTTCCCCGCTGCGCAGGGCCTGAAGCGCGCTGTCGCAAATGATTTTTCCGTGATGCAGGATAATGACCCTGTCGCACACGGACTGCACTTCGCTTAAAATATGGGAGGAAAAAAGCACCGTGTGCTCTCCCGCCAATTCCCGCACCAGGGCGCGCATTTCGCTGCTCTGCCGGGGGTCCAGCCCGGCGGTGGGCTCATCCAGAATAATGGCCTCCGGCGTGCCGCACAGCGCCTGGGCCACGCCCACCCGCTGCCGGTAGCCCTTGGACAGATTGCCGATTTTCCGGCCCATCACGTCTTTCAGCCCCGTTCTTTCTGCCACGGCCTCCACGTGGGAAACCACCGCGCCCTTTTCCACTTCCTTGAGTTCGCAGGCAAAGCGCAAATAGGCTTCCACCGTCATTTCGTCGTACAGCGGCGCCTGCTCCGGCAAATAGCCAATGAGACGCTTGGCCTGGCGGGGCTGGGTCATCACGTCAAAGCCTCCGATGGCCACCCGCCCGGAGGTGGGGGCGAGGCAGCCGGTCAGGATATTGAGGGCGGTGGTCTTTCCCGCCCCATTTTGGCCCAGCAAGCCTAAAATCTGGCCCTTGGGCAGGTCAAAGCTGATTTCCTGCAAGGCCTGGTGCGTGCCGTAGCGCTTGCTCACCTGTTCAAACGAAATCACGCTTTGTCCCCCCTTCCTTCCGTTCTGGTTCCGATCCGGTTTATTTATTATAGCACAGCGGCAGGCTCATTTCGTGAACAAATTGTAAAGCAATCATGAATGAAGCCCACTTTTCGCGGAAAAAGGGAAGAAAAACCACTTGTTTTGTCGTTTATCTTTACGAATGGGCCGAAAGTGTGGTATAATTAGGTTAGAAGCATCCACTTTCTCTCCGAAACGGGCGCTTCCGGAGCTTTTTTCCCCCACTTTTCATGGAAAGAAGGAAAATCGATGATGTATCGGAAAACGCAGCCGCGCGGCCAGTCCTCCAATACCGACCTGCTGCTGCAGCGGCGCGTGCTGCTGGCCGCCTGCGCGGTGCTGCTGGCGGCAGTAGTCATATTGGGCATCCTGGTCATCCGCAGCGGGTCCTATCAGGACCGGGTAAAGGTGCAGATCAGCCAGCGCATGTACAGCGCTTCCACCGCCGCCATCGACGAGGTGAACCGTCTGGGCAGCATCGTCACCTCCAACGCTTCCGCCCGGCTTGGGCGGGTGCGGCAGTACATTTACTATATGGAACAGCTGAATGCCATGAGCATTTCCCTGGCCGGCGGCGAGAGAGGGCGCCTGGTGCCGGGCGACGCGTTTACCGCCCTGTACAGCGATTTGGAAAGCTTTGAAGCCCTGCTTCAGCAATCCACCACCACCACGCTGGACACCCGTTCCCTGCTGCTGACGCACCTGCAGGCGCTGCAAATTTACCTGAATCAACCCATGTGATCCGCTGCAAAAGGGCCTCACCTTCAACAGCAATCCGCAGGACCGGCTTTGCCGGTACGCCGCGGGCCGCCGGGAAAGCTTTCTTCCCCGGCGGCCCGTTTTTTCTTGGCTTTAATTTATTGTTCTTGTTTTATTGTTCCTGACCGGCCAACCGCATAGCCCGCATGGCGTTGAGGATGGCGAGGAAGCACACGCCCACATCGGCGAACACCGCGGCCCACAGGGGGGCCAGATGCAGCACGCCCAGCGCCATCACCAGCCCCTTCACTGCCAGGGAAAACACCACGTTCTGGCGCACGATGGCGCGGGTCCTGCGGGCAATGCGGATGGCGGAAGGCAGCTTGCGCGGGTCGTCGTCCATGAGCACCACATCCGCCGCTTCAATGGCCGCGTCGGAGCCCAGCGCGCCCATGGCCACGCCCACGTCGGCACGGGCCAGCACCGGCGCGTCGTTGATACCGTCGCCAACGAACACCAAAGCGCCCTTTTCGCCCTTTTCCCGAAGCAGGTCCTCCACCTTTTCCATTTTGCCGTCGGGCAGCAGGTCCGCATAGGTTTCATCCAGGCCCAGCTTCCGGGCCACGGCTTCGGCGGTATGCTCCCGGTCGCCGGTGAGCATAACGGTCTTTTTTACGCCCAGGCCGCGCAGGGAAGCAATGGCGTCCCCCGCGCCCTGCTTGATTTCGTCCGAAATCACGATGGACCCGGCATAGGCGCCGTCCACGGCCACGTGAGCCACGGTGCCCGCCGCCTGCACGCTCTGGCAGGAAACGCCTTCCAGCCGCATCAGCTTTTCATTGCCCACGGCCACTTGCTTTCCTTCCACCACAGCGCGCACGCCATGGCCGGAAATTTCCTCCACCTGGCCGACCGCCATCTCCCCGGCATGGCTGCCGCAGGCCTCCCGCAGGGATTGGGCGATGGGATGGGTGCTGAACTGCTCCGCCGCCGCCGCCAAGTTCAGCAGCGCTTCCGGGCTCATGCCCTGAGCGTTAATTTCGGAAACGGTAAACACGCCCTTGGTCAGCGTGCCGGTTTTATCAAACACCGCCACTTCCGTCTGGGCCAGGGTTTCCAAATAGCCCGCCCCTTTGATGAGAATGCCCTTGCGGGACGCGCCGCCGATGCCGCTGAAAAAGGTAAGCGGCACGGAAATGACCAGCGCGCAGGGACAGGAAATGACCAGGAAGGTGAGGGCCGAGGTGATCCACTGCCGCCAGCTTCCGCCCAGCAGCAGCGGGGGCGCCAGGGCCGTAAGCACGGCAAGCGCCACCACCACCGGGGTGTAAACGCGGGCAAAGCGGGTGATGAACCGGTCGGCCTGGGACTTGTTTTCGCCCGCGTGCTCCACCAGCTCCAAAATGCGGGCCACGGTGGAATCCTCATAGGCGTGGGTAACGCGCACGCGCAGCAGGCCCTGCAGGTTCACGC
The DNA here is from genome assembly GCA_946615495.1 of uncultured Clostridia bacterium. GTDB lineage: Bacteria > Bacillota > Clostridia > Christensenellales > Aristaeellaceae > RUG563. Next base: position 1,491 of record CAMOHY010000118.1, on the reverse strand, counting down.
AGCCGCTGAGCGCCTGGTCGCCCTCCTTCACGTCCCGCGGCACGCTTTCGCCGGTCAGGGCCAGGGTGTTCAGCGCGCTTTTTCCTTCCACCACCACGCCGTCCAGCGGTACCTTTTCGCCGGGCTTCACCACAATAATTTCCCCCACCTGCACGTAGCCGGGCAGGATGGTTTCCACCTTGCCGTCCCGCTCCACATGGGCGGAGTCGGGCCGGATGTCCATCAATTCCGCAATGGATTCCCGGCTCTGGTCCACGGCGTAATCCTGGAAAAATTCCCCGATCTGATACAGCAGCATCACGGCTACGCCTTCGGCAAAATCACCCAGGCAAAACGCGCCCACGGACGCCACCGTCATCAAGAACATTTCATCCAGCGCTTCGCCGCGCAGCAGGCTTCTGGCCGCCTCCAGGGCCACCGAATAGCCCGCGGCCAGCCAGGAAAGAAGAAACGCCGTTATTTTCAGCCATTCCGGCATGGGAATGAGCAGCCCCGCCGCCAGCAGCGCCGCGCTGACGCCCAGACGGATCAGCATCGTTTTGCGTTCGCCCTCTTCGCCGCCGTGCTCGTGTCCATGCTCATGGCTATGATGATGCCCGTGCTCCTCGTGGTGGCCGTGATGGCCATGATGATCGTGATGGCAGTGTTCGCAGGAAGCGCTCATTTTCTTCCCCTCCTTCGTTATCTTTTGTGGGCCGCTTGGGCCTGCCCCTATTCGCACAGATGCTCCATGCCCATGCCGATGATGGTGCGCACATGGTCATCCGCCAGGGAGTAAAACACCGTTTTCCCCTCCCGCCGGAACTTTACCAGCTTGGCCTGCTTGAGCACGCGCAGCTGATGGGAAATGGCCGATTGGGTCATATTCAGCAGCGCCGCGATATCGCAAACGCACATTTCCGCCTCAAACAGCACGTAGAGGATTTTGATGCGCGTGCTGTCGGCAAATATCCGAAACAGCTCCGCCAGGTCATACAGCAGCTCCTCGTCCGGCATGTCCGCCGTGACGCTGGATATAAGATCGGGATGCAGCGTGTCCCCCGGCGCGCCCGCCGCTTTCCCTTCCTGGATGCTTTCTTCCGCCATTTTTCAACATCCTTTCATTTGAACAACTGTTCATATGTTATGATACGCTTCTTGCGCCGGTTTGTCAATAGGCAAATGAACATTTCTTTCAGTTTATTAAATAGCTCAGTTTTCGATGGACGGTTCCGCCGGAAATGGATATGCTTATGTTAGGAAAATCCTCTTGTCCGCGGCTGTTCTTTGCAGCAAGGCGTGCTTGGCGGGTCATATCCTCTATTGGGATTTGGATAGCAGTTTTTCCTTCATTATCTTGTTTCCTTCCCCCCTCCTCCCCGACGCCGCCAGCAGGCAGGAAACATTTTTTCATTTTAACCCTTGCGCTTCCCATCAGTTTGTGTTATAATACTTTTTGTTCGTGGGATTATAGCTCAGTTGGTTAGAGCGCCACGTTGACATCGTGGAGGT
>CAMOHY010000117.1 GCA_946615495.1 uncultured Clostridia bacterium | reverse complement strand
TGCTGTTGCTCCTCGGACCGGCAAAGCCGGTCCTGCGGATTGTTGATGAAAGGGCCAAGGCCCTTTCATACTTTCCTGGTGGTTTGTCGACACCCTGAGCCGCCCCGAAAAAACGGGGCGGTTTTTTTATGCCTGTCCGTCATAAATGGGCGGTTTTTTTCATACATATTGCCATGGACTGGCAATTAATCGTACCCAATGAGCGGGGCTGGCGCGAAGCCGGGCTGCAGGAAGCCTGGGAAGTGCGGCTGCGGGTGGGGCAGGGCGCGGAAGTGATCGGCCCGGCAGGCGCTTGGCAGGGAAGCCATTTGCTGACGCCTGCGGAGGTGGCGCAGGCGGCCCAAGCCCTCAGCGGCCACAGCCTGGCGGCCCATGGCCGGGAGCTAAAGGAGGGGTTTTTGCCTCTGCCGGGCGGGCACCGGCTGGGCGTGTGCGGCGTGGCGGGGCCGGAAGGCTTTCGGGAAATCACCAGCCTGTGCGTGCGCCTGGCCCACCAGGTGAAGGGCGTGGGCGACGGGGTGTTTTCCGCCGTTCGGGGGCGGCATACCCTCATTATCGGCCCGCCGGGCGCCGGAAAAACCACCCTGCTTCGGGACCTGGTGCGCCTGTATTCGCTTGCCGGGGTTCAGGTGGCCCTGGCAGACAGCCGGGGAGAAATCGCCGCCTGCCGGGAGGGCAGGCCGCAATTGGACGTTGGACCCAGGACCGATGTGCTCACCGGCCTGGAAAAGGCGCAAGCGCTCATGCTGCTCATTCGCTCCATGGGCCCGCAGGTGGCGGCGGCGGACGAGATTGGCGGGGAAGAGGACGCCAAAGCCCTGCTGGATGCCATACGCTGCGGGGTAACGGTGCTAACTACCGCCCATGGCCGCAGCCTGGAGGAGGCAAGGCAGCGCGGCGGCCTTTCCGCCCTGTTTCGGGAAAAAGCCTTTGAAGCCTTTGTGGTGCTGGAAAACGTGGGGAAGCAGCCGAGGGTAACGCTTGCCAAAGAACGGGAGGAACCGGAATGAATGGGATCGTGGCGCTGCTGGCGGCTGGGGCCTGCGCGGCGCTGGGCATGGCCGCAGCCCGCCGCCTGGCAATGCGGGAAAGGGCGCTGAACGCTTGGGAAGGGGCCCTGATGCGTATGGAGGGCGCTGTGTCCCACAGCGGGGACGGGCTCAGAGACGTGCTGAAAAAAGGGGCGGGAGAGGATAACGCGGTGCTGCGGCAGCTGATTGACCGGATGGAGGCCGCTCCCGCCGCGCCGCCGGAAGCGCTGATTCGGGAACTGAACTGGGAAAGCGTGCTGTCCGACGCGGAAAAGGAGACCTTGGCCGCCTGCCTGCTGTCGCTGTTTTCCCCCTCCCTTGCTCAGCAAGCCCAGGCCATCGCCTACGCGCGGGAGCAATGGGCCGTGTTTCGTTTGAAGGGGCGGGAGGCGCGGGAGCGGGACGGCAAATTGTATATCAGCCTGGGTTGGCTGGCCGGGGCGGCGGTGTTTATTTTGCTGTGTTAGGAGAATAAAGGGTGCAGATCGATGTGCTGCTGAAAATTGCGGGGGTGGGCCTGCTGGTGACGGCCATATGCCAGGTGCTCACCCGCGCCGGGCGGGAAGAAATGGCCACCCTGGCCACGGTGGCGGGCATTCTGCTGGCGCTGCTGATGGTGGTTGAACTGGCGGGAGAGCTGCTTGCCCAGGTGCAGGCAGTGTTTCAATTGCCATGAATGGGATGGATGAAACCCTGCGCATGGCGGGCTTTGCGGTCACGGCGGCGCTGGTTTGCTTTGCCCTGCGCGCGGCGCACCGGCAGTCCGGGGCGGCGGCGGCCATCGCCGCGGGGCTGATGCTGCTTTTTTTCGCCGTCACCCAATTGTCCGCCGCGGCGGAGGTTATGCAGGCTGTGTCCCGGAAAACGGGCCTGGGCGACGGCACGGTGACGCTGCTGCTTAAGCTGACCGCTATGGCGTACGTAACCGAGTTTTCGGCCCAACTGTGCCGGGACGCGGGAGAGGAGGGCCTGGCCATGAAGGCGGCGCTTTGCGGCAAGCTGCTTTTGATGGCCCAGATTTTGCCTCTCATTGTCCAAATCGGGGATTTGACCCTGGCGCTGGCGCCATGAAGCGGGCTTTGCTTTTGCTTTTTTTGCTGCTGACAATGTGCCCGTCGGCCAGGGCGGAGGCCCTGGAAGGGGCCTTGGAGCAGGTGTGGGATTCCCTGCCCCTTCAGGAATGGCAGCGGGCTTACGACGCGGCGTTTCCGGAGGGGGAGGATTTGCGTTCCCTTTCCCTGCGCCTGGCCCGCGGGGAACAGGCGCTGAACGCGGAGGACCTTTTGCGTTCCCTGTCTCAACGTTTTTTCAGCGCCCTGACCGGCAGCGCCTGGCGCTTGGCCCGGCTGCTGGCTCCCGCCGTATTCTGCGGCGTTTTGCAGCGCCTTCAGTCGTCCTTTGCCCGGCCCGCCTTGGGCGGAGCCGTCAACGGGGCCTGTTTTTTGCTGCTGGCGGGGTGCATGGCCCAGGACTTGGGGGACCATATGCTGCTTTCCCAGCAGGCCGTGGCAAGGATGGCCGATCTGATGCAGGCGCTGTTTCCCCTGCTGCTGACCTTGCTGGCGGCGGTAGGCGGCACGGCGGGCGCGGCCTTTTTCCAGCCCGCGGTGGTGGCCGCCTGCGGCACCATGACGGCGCTGGTGCGCTCCGTTTCGCTGCCGCTGGCGCTGTCTGCCGGGGTAACGGCCATATTGGGCCGCCTGTCCCCCCGCATGAAGCTGAGCCGCCTGTCCGGTTTGCTCAAAACCTGCGCGTCCTGGACCCTGGGCGTGGGATTTACGGTGTTCATTTCCGTTACGGCGCTTCAATCCCTGGGCGCGGCGGCGGCGGACGGCGTTTCCATCCGCACGGCCAAATACGCCGTGGACCACTTTGTGCCGGTGGTGGGCGGCATGTTTGCCGACACCATGGACACGCTGGTGGGCGCGTCCCTGCTCATCAAAAACGCGCTGGGACTTACGGGGCTGGTACTGCTTTTGTCCGTGGCGGCGGTGCCCATGGTGCAAACCCTGGCCGCCGCCCTGCTTTACCGGGCCTGCGCCGCCCTGCTGGAGCCTTTGAGCGACGCCCGGTTCAGCGGCTGCATCCAGGATTTTTCGGATATTTTGATGCTGCTCTTCGTTATTCAGTTGTCCGTAGGCGCTATGTTTCTTTTGCTGGTGGCGGAAATGCTGGTGGTGGGAAATTTGACGGTGATGCTTCGATGAACGGATTTTTGCGGGGAATAACGGGCCTGTGCCTTTTGCGTATGGTGCTGGACGCCGCGCTGCCGGAGGGCGAATGCGCCGCCTGGGCCGACCTGGGCGTGGAGCTGGCGCTGCTTTTGTGCATGCTGCGGGGTATAGGCGCGCTGTTTAGGTGGTTTCCATGAAAAAATGGTGGGACGCGGTGAAGGGCGCAAAGGGCGGCTGGTGGATGGCGGTGCTGGCCGCCTGCGCGGCGGCCATGCTGCTGCTGCCCGCGGCAAGAGCGCCAGCCAGCGGCATGACGGAGGAGGAGCAGCGCTACAGCGCCACCCTGTCCCGCATTTCGGGCGCGGGCGAGGTGCGCCTTTCCATCGCCTACGCCCAGGCGGCGTCCTCCTTGGGCGGCCAGCGCACGCCGGTGGGCGCGGTCATTGTGGCCCAGGGGGCGCAAAATGTGGCCGTGCGGCTGAACCTGACGCGGGCCGCGGAAGCGCTGCTGGGCCTGGGACCCAACGCGGTGGAGGTTTTCGCCATGGAGGAGGGGCCGTGAAGGACAGGATTCTGAATTTGCTCATGCTGGCGGCGGTGGCCGCGGCTCTCGGCTTTTCGCTGCTTCGGGGCGGAGGGGAGGCATACGAACCATCCCTCCCGTTTTCCGCCGCGTTTACCGCCGCGCCCGCGGCGGTCCAGTCGCCCTCCCCGGCCGTCCTTTACCGCCGGGAACGGCAGGAAAGGCGGCGGCAGGAGCGGGAAACGCTGCTGTCGCTCTCCGGCGGAGCGGACACCGAAGCGGAAATGCGCGCCCTGGCGGAAAAGCAATTGCTGGAAATGGCCAGAAACGATGAAACGGAATTGGCGGTGGAGGCCGCCCTTGCCGCCAGAGGCTATGCGGAGGGCTTATGCGTGGCGAGGCAGGAAGAGGTGACGGTGTTCCTTCCGCAAGCCCTGACCGCCCAGGAAGCGGCGCTGCTGATGGACCTGACGCGGGAGGTTTCCGGCCTTCCGGCAGAAAATATCCGCCTGACGGGCTATTAATTTTTCCCGGAATGTGGTATACTCTCTCCATCCCTTGATGGCAGGAGGAACAGTATGCTGCGCACTGGAAAAGTGGTTTCCGCCGGAAACGGCGAATTGGAGGTCTGCTTTGAGCGGCCCGAAGCCTGCGCCCATTGCGGCGCCTGCGGCGGACAGAAGGAAGAGACCCTTGTAAAAATCCCCGGCGACGCCCCGGTGGGCCGGTGGATTGATGTGGATATGCCGGAAGGCCAGGTGCTGAAGGCGTCTGTGCTGGCTTACGTGCTGCCGCTGGTGATGCTGCTGGCCGGCCTTGCCCTGGGCAGCGTACTGTTTTCCCAGGAAGCGCTGTGGGCCGTGGTGGGCATCGCCTGCATGGGCCTGTCCTGGTTGGTGCTGCGGCTGATTGAAAAGCGTATGCGCCGCCAGGAAAAATGGCGGCCCAAAATCGTTTTCGTGCACGGAGAAGGGGAAATTCCCGCGGACCCCATGTGCGGAAACACTTAATGGAAGAACACGAACGCTGAATGGGGGAGGAACGCGCCATGACCGAATACCGTTTTGCCCGGCCCGATGAGGAAAACGACGTGCTGGATTTTATCAACGCCGTGTTCAGCCAGGCGGCCCGGCCCCATGATTTTGCCCGGCTCATTCCCAAGGTGTACGCCCATGAGGGCTTTTATGTCCATCACGCGCTGGCCCTGGAGGGCAGCCGTATCGTGGCCGCGGTGGGCATGCTGCCCGTGAAGGTGCGGCTTGGGGCGGACCATCCGCTGCTTCAGGCGGGCTATATCGGCTCGGTATCCGTGCATCCCCGGTTTCGGGGGCAGGGCCACATGCAGGCCCTCATGCGCATGCAGATTCAGGAGGCCCGGCGCAGGGGCTACGATTTTCTTGCCCTGGGCGGCCAGCGGCAGCGCTATCAGTATTACGGCTTTGAGCAGGGCGGCATGACGGGCGCTTTTTCCGTCAACCGCGCCAATGCCCGCCACGCGCTGCCGGAGGGAAAGCAGTTCCGCTTTGAGGAAGTGGCGGGGAAGGACCATCCGGCCCTTGGCTTGATGAAAAAATGGCAGGAGCGCCAGAATCTTTCCTGCCTGCGGGACGGCGAACGCTTCCTGGACACCCTGCGCACCTACGGCGGCGTGCCCTATGCCGTCTTTGATGGGGAAAGGCAGGAATGGGCGGGATATATTGCGGCGCTGGACAAGCAAATTACGGAATTGGTCCTTAAACGGGAGGCGGACCTGGCCGCGGTGCTGGGCGCGTGGGTGCGGGAAAAGGGCAACGCCGTCCTGCTCGTTCCCGGCGGCCTGTGGGGCCGGTGGCAGGCCGTGCAGGCCTTTTCGGAGAGCTGCGAAATCAGCGACGGGGAAATGGTAAAAATACTGAATTGGGAAAAGGTGCTGTCCGCCGCGCTTTGCTTTCAGGCGGAAAGCAAAGCTTTGCCCGATGGGGAATGGACCTTGGCAGTGCAGGACGCCGGAGAATGGACCCTGCGGGTCCGGGCGGGAAAAGCCCAGGTGGACCCGGCGGAGGGAAAAGCGGATGCTTGCCTGGAGGAAAAGCAGGCGGTTCGCCTTCTGTTTTCGCCGTTGGGCGCGCTTTTGCCGGGCAATAAACCGCCCTGCGCCTGGCTGCCCCTGCCTTTGGAAATTCCCATTGCCGATCAATTTTAGCGCAGGACGGGAACAAAAGGTTCCGCGGCTTCGTCTAAATGATGAACACTGTACGATGGAGGAAATGCCTTGATGAAACGATTGCTGTCCGTCCTGCTGCTGTGCATTTTGCTGCTTTCCATGCTGCCTGCCCACGCCGAGGTGTACGTGAAAAAGAAGGCCCCGGAGGATTGGCAGCAGCGGGAACTGCTGCGCATCACCGTATTCCGCACCGGGGAAGGGGACTGCATGCTGCTGGAAGCCGGCGGCGAAAGCATGATGGTGGACGGCGGCCCCTACAAGTACCGGGAAAAGCTGCGGGACGCTTTGCAGGACCGGGGCATCACCCACATGAAATACCTGTTCAACACCCATCCCCATGACGACCACATTGATGGGCTGCGCATGCTGATGGAGTATGGCATGGAAGTGGATGAATTCGTGTCCGTGTTTCCCAAGGACCAAAAGGATACCGAGGGCAACCAGAAAAAAGCTATGGCCAGCCTGGACAAGGCGGGCATCGCGTACCGGCAGATAAGCAGCGGCGAAACGCTCACCCTGGGCGGCGCGGAGCTGACCACCTATAACTGGGCGGAGGGCAAGACCATCAATGCCCAGTCCGCCATGACCAAAGTGACCTTCGGCAATTGCAGCGCCTTATTGTGCGCCGATATTATCGGGGACACCCAAAAGCATTTTCTGGAAACCATGGATACGGAAATGCTGAAGGCCGATGTGGTGAAGGCCCCCCATCACGGCCTCACGCCTATGGTGGCCGATTTTCTTTCCGCCGTGGACCCCGGCTACATCTTCGTCACCAATTATCACGGAACGCGGATCAGCAAAATGGAAAGTCAGGCCGAGCACCGGAAAATTCCCATCCAGTATTCCGGCGACGGCACCATTGTGCTGGAAACCGACGGCACCGACTGGTACATCAATCAAACCCTGTATGCGTTCTGAAATCATAGAAAAAATGCCCCTGCCGGTCAAAAATCCGGCAGGGGCATTCAGATTGTCAATAAACCCCAGGAAAGTATGA
>CAMOHY010000116.1 GCA_946615495.1 uncultured Clostridia bacterium | reverse complement strand
CATTACGACCCCTGGTGGAACCCCACCGCGGAGGAGCAGGCCACCGGCCGCGCCCACCGCATCGGGCAGACGAAAAAGGTGGAGGTGCTGCGGCTGGTGGTGCACCATTCCATTGAAGAGCAGGTGGTGCGCATGAGCGACCGCAAGCGCCGCCTGTTTGACAAGCTCATCACCCCCGGCGAAGAATTGCCCACCCGCCTGAGCGAAAAAGATATCCTTTCGCTATTTGACGGGGACGGCAAAGCATAGTATAATAAGAAAGCAAAACGCATTTCTTTGGCGCGCTCAAAAAAGCGGCGCGCATAATTTGCCCGCTTTTTTCCAAGACTTCCCATGGAGAAGTCTCCCACCGATAAGACTTCCGAGCCGGTTGAAGCAATTTAAGCATCTCGCGGAAGGGAAAAACACATGCAGTCTACCCAAACCATGGATTCTAAACGGCGCTGGGGCATCCTGGCCGCGCTGGCGCTGCTGATTCTGCTCATCGTGCTGGCGCTGCGCGGCGTGTTCGGCGGCAGCAACCGGTCCGTTTCCGCCGTGAAGCTGCGGTGCCTGGCCTCCCAGGACGTGACGCCCTTTGGCGATGAAATTCTTTATTACGACGGGCTGACCCTTTACTGCCTGCGCGCCAACGGCTATGAGCACTGGAGCTATCCCCTGGGCCAGGACGCCTCCTTCAGCTGCAGCGACACCGTGGTGGCCGCCTGGACGGGCACCCAGCTGCACATCATTGACCGGGACGGCAACGCCACCTATAACGAAAGCCTGATGGACGCCATCCAGTTTGCCCGCGTGGGCACCAAATACGTGGCCGCCGTAATGGGCGGGGATATCAGCCCCACCCTGGTCATTAAGGATATGCAGGGCACCACGGTGGACCAGGAAATGGCCGCCTACCAGGACAAGATTCTGCTGGACCTGGGTTTTTTCAGCGACGGCGAATATTTGTGGACCACTTCTTTGGACGTGTATGGCAGCGTGCCCGATACCACGCTGCACACCTTCCGGGTGAACGTGAGCAATTCCGGCGGCATTTCGCTGGGAGACCATTTGGTGTACGCCGTTATTTACGCGGGCCAGCAGCTAAACGTGGTCAGCACCCGGCAGCTGCGCCAGTACGATTACCGCGGCACCATCGACAACAGCGGCACGGTGCTGGTGTACGGCTGGCAGATGATTGATTCCACGGTGAGCGGCAACAGCGCCATGATGCTGTTCACCCCCTCCCGGTCCGCCGACAGCCAGGGGCGGCTGAATCAGCTGCGCCTGCTGTGGGGCAAAACGGACCGGCGCTATTCCCTGCCCACCGCCTGCGTGGGCGCGGCGCTGCATAACCGCCGCATTTACGCCTTTTCCGAGGATATGGCGTACCGGGCGGATTTGGGCGCGCGCCGGTTTGACCCCATCAGCTTATCCGGCATTCTCAATGGCCAAACCGTGACCGATTATTTGGGCATGCTCAAAAGCGGCGTGGCCCTGCTGGCCTGCGAAAGCGACGTGTACGCCGTGACGCTGCCATGAAAAAGCCGCTTGGCCTGTATGTGCATATTCCCTTCTGCGCCCGCAAATGCGCTTACTGCGATTTTGCGTCCTTCGCCGGGCGGGAGGGGGATATGGCGGCTTACGTAAATTGTCTCATTGCCGAAATGGAAAAAAGGGCGCTGCCAAACCGGCAGATTTCTACCCTGTATATAGGCGGCGGCACGCCCTCCCTGCTTCCGCCGGAGCTGATGGCAAGGGTGCTTTCCGCTCTCCGGCGGCATTTTGATTTTACTCAGGACGCGGAATGCTCCTGCGAATGCAATCCCGGCACGGTGACGGAGGAATTTCTCCGGGTTTTAAAAAACGGCGGCGTCAACCGGCTCTCCTTCGGCGCCCAGGCACGGCAGGAACACCTGCTGCGGCTGCTGGGCCGCATTCACACCTGGGCGCAGGTGGAGGAAGGCGTTCGCCTGGCCCGCGCCTGCGGCTTTGAAAACCTGAACCTGGATTTGATGCTGGGTTTGCCCGCCCAGACCGTTCAAAACGTGCGGGACACGCTTTCCGCCGCCCTTTCCCTTTCCCCCACCCATCTTTCCTGCTATGGGCTGATCGTGGAGGAAGGAACGAAAATGCAGGCCATGGTGGAAAGCGGGCAATGGCCGCTGCCCGACGAGGACACCGAACGTGAAATGTACGAGCTTTGCCGGGAAACGCTGGCCCAGCACGGCTTTGCGCAGTACGAAATCAGCAATTTCGCCCTGCCGGGCTATGCCTGCCGCCACAATGCGGACTGCTGGCGCCGGGAAGAATACCTGGGCCTGGGCAGCGCCGCCTGCGGCTTTTTGGGCAATATCCGGTATCAAAATCCCCCCGCGCTGTCCGATTACCTGGCCCATTGTCCCGCCCAGGAAACGGTTCTTTCGCCGGAGGACGCGCAGTTTGAAAGCGTAATGCTGGGCCTGAGGATGACGGAGGGCGTCAGCGAAGAAGCGTTCCTGCGCATGCACGGGGTGTCCCTGCAAAGCGTATACGGCGAAAAGCTGAAAAAGCCCTTGGCTCAGGGGCTGGTGGAATGGAAGGATGGGTTTTTGCGCCTTACCCGCCGGGGCATGGACGTGCAAAACAGCGTATTGGTGGAATTATTGTAAATTCCATTTCATTGGGAACAATTGCCGCTTCTGAATCGTATGATAGGTGAAACAGGGAAACACGCAATGGAGGGGAAAACCATGAAACGCACCTTGTTCCGGATGCTGCTGATTCTGCTGTGCCTGTGCTGCGCCTTTTCCGCCGCCCCGGCGCTGGCGGACAATGGGTCCTTTTCGCAGCTGGGCGTGTACGATTTCGCCCTGGTATCGGGCACTCAATCGCTGAACCTGCGCGCCGGCCCCGGCACGGAATACCAGTGGCTGGGCGCTGTCAGCGAAGGGAAATGGGTTGGCCTAATGGGCGAATACGGCAATTGGTACAATGTGTACCTGCCCGAAAGCGGCCAGTACGGCTATATGAGCAAGAATTTCCTCAAGCGCGATGGCGGCGGCGGGCAAACGGGCGTTGCCACCGGCGTGGTGAATAACCCCAAGCCCACCCAGTTTTTGAACCTGCGCGCCGCCCCCAGCTACAACGCTCCAGTGCTGGGCATTTACTATAACGGCGCTCTCTTTACCCTGCTTTCCTCCTCCTCCGACGGCTGGCATCAGGTGCAGATTGATGGGATGATAGGCTATTTCCGCCAGGAATACGTGCTTTTGAACGGCTCCTCCGGCGGAAGCCTTGCCTATGTGCGCTCCGGCAACGGCGGCAAGGTGAACCTGCGCTCCGCCCCCACCTATTCCGGCTCCCAGGTAATCGGCCAGTACGCCCCCGGCACCCAGGCAGCGGTGCTTTTATCCTCTCCGGCGGCTGGTTCCTTCTGGAAGGTATCCATCGGCGGGCTCACGGGCTATATGGATTCCGTGTTCCTCACATCCGGTTCCGTGCCTGTGGTTCCCGTAGCGCCGGTGGTCCCCGTGGTTCCCGGCGGCGTCATCACCCACGGCACGGCCGTGGTAAAAAACCCCAAAAGCAACCAGCGGCTGAACCTGCGCGCCCAGCCCTCCTCTACGGCCAAGGTGATCGCCCAGTACAAAAACGGCGTAAAGTTTGAGGTCATTCAGGCGGGCGAAACGTGGACCAAGGTCTACGGCAGCGCTACGGGCAATATCGGCTATTTCATGACCAAGTATTTGAAGCTTTCCGGCGTGAATTATAACAAAACCGTGCAGAACGGCGCCTCCTATGTGAACCTCCGCTCCTCCCCCAGCAAAAGCAGCGGCAAGGTGTATGCCCAGGTGCCCTCCGGCGCCCAGGTGACGGTGCTCATTCCCGGCGAGGAATGGTGCAAGGTGCGCTACGGCGGCACCACGGGCTATATGATGACCAGTTTTCTTAAATAACCGTGGGCGCGGGAAAGCGGCCGGAAAATACAGATTATCTGCAAAGCGCTATTTGGAAAAAAGCATCGAAAAAAATTCTGGAGCGGGGATAGCCCCCGCGGAAGAATTTTTCTTCCCCTTCAAATTTTCTGGCCGTGAGCCCTTGGGCGAACAAGAAAATTTGCATCCCGGAAAAAGGGACCCTTCACTTTTTTGGAAGCATTGGCTTTGTCGGTGCGCTGGAACATGCCGCCTTTCCGCGCTTTGCATGTTGGCAAAGGAGGAATTCCTTAATGAAAAAGTCGCTGCGCATGGCTATTCTGCTTTTGCTGCTTGTCTGCCTTGCGCCGGGAAGCGGCCTGGCGGAAACGGGCGGAACGCCCACCGTGGTGCTGACGGCGCAAAAAACGCAGGTAATCACTGGGGAAAACTGCGTGCTGCACTGCTTCGCCCCCGGCGCGGAGGAAGCAATCCTGTTCCGCACGGATAAATACGCGGCCAACGTTGAGGACGCGCATTGGGGCGCAAACGTGGATTCCAACGCTGTGGGCATATCCGATGAGGAAATGACGGTGGTTTACCGCCTGTCCGCCCGGTTCGGCAGCCGCTGGGTGGATTCGCCCAGCCTCACAATCACCGTGACCGCGCCCTACGGCCCGCTGCCGGACCCCGCGCTGCGTTTTTCCTCCCCCTATAAGCTGGGCCAGGATGTGCGCTTTACCCTGGACACCGTGGAAAATGCCGTCATGTACGGCATGACCGTCAGGGATGAAGCTGGCCGGGAGGTCGCCCAGTTTTCCACCATGCAGCCCGCCTATACCATTCCCGCAAGCCGGCTGACCAACGGCGTTTACCGCGTGGAGGCCTTCGTGCGGGCGGATGGGTATTCCGGCAGCAAAACGGTGCGCGGCGAATTTTCTGTGGGCGCCACCGGCAGAACCATTTCCCTGAAGGCGGAAAAGGACGCCTGCCTGACCAACGAATCCTTTGCCCTCTCCCTGTCCGCGCCCGGCGCTGACGAAGCGGTGCTTTTTCGCCAGGGCAGCGAATGGAAAACCTGGCAGGGCGGCGTAACGGAAACGGTTTGGGACGTATGCCGGGACGAAACCGCGCTGTGGTACAGGCTCCGGGCCCGCTATGGCGATGAATGGGTGGAAACGCCGGAGGTAAAGCTGCTCATCACCGCGCCCAACGGTTCCCAGCCCCCGCTTAGCCTGCGCCTGAACGCCGTATATCCGGAAGGGCGGGATATCGCCTTATCCTTCGAGCCCGTGAAGGACGTGGCCGAATTCGGCTTAAAGGTCTACGGGCCAAAGGGCGAAGTGGTGTATGAAACATCAAAATGGCAGCAAAGCTTTACCCTGCCCGCGGCCAAATGGGCCCGCGGCTACTATCACCTGAACGCCTATCTGTTTGCCAAGGGATATTTGTTTGACAGCATGGTGGACCTAAATTTCCACGTAGGCGAAATTGACCGCACCGTGTCCCTTCGCTTGGACCGGGAGCAGGCGTTGGTTGGGGAGGAATTCGGCCTGCGCTGCTATGCGCCGGACGCCAATGAGGCGGTGCTCTACGATGTGATGGAGGAAACCGGAGCGCTGTATGAAATGAAGCGCTGGTCCGGCGCTGTGGACGATACGGTAACGCTGCCCCCCTTCTTCTCCACCGATGTGGTGAAGGGCTATCTGTTCTCCGCCCGGTTTGGCGATGAATGGAAGGAAGCGGGGCTCATCGTGCAGCCTGCCGCGCCCTATGGCCCGATGCCCGCCCCCGCCCTCGCCGTGCAGGCGCAGTACGCCGCGGATCAGGAAATTGTGATTCCCATCGGAACCAACGTGCAAACCAAAATAACCGAGTGCTACGTGAATATTCTGGATTCCGCGGGCCAATGGCTGCGCGGCATCGAATTTCTGGACAGCGACCGGCGCTCCTACCGCATCCCGGCAGGGAACCTGCCCCAGGGCCGGTACCAAATCGAAGTGAGCGCCTGGGCCGTGGGCTATTCGGGGGAAGGCAGAAACACGGTGGAATTTCAGGTGGGCCAGTTTGACGCAACGCCCCGCCTGGAGGCCATCCCCGCCCAGCCCCTGACCGGCAGCGGATACAATGTGCACATTTACGCGCCTTTCGCGGACGAAATTGTGCTTTACCGCCGGGACGGCGACGGCCAGGAGTACAGATTCTACGATTGGAACACCGGCTTGGACCGGATGGAGGGCGCCATCGCCTTTGGCGACGCCGTCTCCGTTTACCGCCTCCGGGCCCGGTATGGCAGTGAATGGAAGGAAACGGCGCTGACGGTGCGCATGCTGTCCCCTTATGGGAACATGCCCGCTCCGCAAATAACCGCTCAGGAAAAATACCCGCAGGGCGAAACCGTGCATTTCTCCGTTCAAACCCAGGAGGAAACGGTGCAGCTGCGGCTGAGCGTTTACAACGAGCAAGGAGAAACGGTTTATTTCACCGACTACCTGCCGGAACGGGATTTTTACCTGTCCCCTGAGGCATTGCCCGCAGGCGCCTACACCATCCGGGCAGAGGCAGAAGCGCTGGGCTACGCGGGCACGGGCTGCGCGGAAAAAACCTTCCGGGTGGTCCGCCCCGGCCAGGAGGACGCGCCCTCCTTCGCCCTAAAAGACCTTGCCTACAACGGCAAAGCCGTTTCCGGACGCTTGGCCGCCGGGGGCTCCCCCGTAGCGGCGGCGGAAACCGAGGTGAGGGTCACATTCTACATTACCGGGAATTATTACATGGGCACCGTGGCTGAATTGAACGAGGACCTTTCCTTCGAGGTGGAGGGCGTTGGCCCCATCGAATATATCACCGTGCTGGCCCTGAAAAACGAAGCGGGCGGAGCCCAAACCCGGCTGGACGCGGCGGAGCTTTATACGCACCCGTGAGCTCTGCCATCGAAAGCCTGCAAGCAGTCTTTCGATGGGTACATCCATTTGCTGTAAAATGCTCGTTTTACGGCCGCAAATTGATAGAGGAAGCGGCTGATGAAAGGGCCGCGGCCCTTTCATCCTTTCCCGGAGGTTTGCCGAC
>CAMOHY010000115.1 GCA_946615495.1 uncultured Clostridia bacterium | reverse complement strand
AAATCCTGGCACCAGATGATGTAATAGGTATCCTCCACCTTCACCAGCCGGGGGTCGTAGGCGTAGATGGGCATGAAGGGCTTGCCTTCCTGGTCCACAAAGGGGATTTTGTTGGGCTCAAAGTCCCAGTGGATAGCGTCCTGGCTCCAGCCCAAATAGATGTACGGAATGCCGTTGGTCTGTTCGCCCCGGAACACGCCCACGAATTTTCCTTCGTAGGGCATGACGGCGGAATTGAAAATGCGGGCCACGCCGGGCAGCGGATTGCGGCCGATAATGGGGTTTTCCTTGTAGCGCCACAGGGGGCTGTTCAGGTTTCCTTCGGGCTTTTCCTGCCAGGGAATATTGGGCAGGGCGGGGGCGATCATTTTGTACTTAGGCATAGTAACCATTCCTTTCTTCTTCCAATCTTACTTTGCCTCCGGCAGCTTTTCATAGCCGCCGTAGGTCATGATGGCGTCCACAATCTGGGGATAGGGGAAGGAAGCGGTCCTGCGGTCCAGGAGGCCGAACAGCTCGCCGTTGCCGGAGAAGGCGTTATTGTCCCACCACAGGCAGGGCAGGTTCCGGGCGCTGGCGGTGGCCACGTAAAACGCCGTCCATTCCACCCGGTCCTTCAGGTTATTCTTTTTCGCCATGGCGCCGTATTCGCCAATGACCACGGGAATGCCGTTGACGATGTACTTATTGTACAGGTTGTTCATGAAATACACAATGTCCTGCTTCTGGCTCTGGGCGCCAAATTCGCTGGTGCCGGGAATTTCCAGGGCGAAGGAATAAGGCGTGTAGGCGTGGGCGGACACAATGAGCTTGTTGTCCGCGGTGTCCGTGGGCAGCACGAATTCATCCCGCACGGCGTTTTCCGGGGCCGCGTCGTAGCCGGGCACCATCAGGTAACGGTCCGCGTTGCGGCCGCCGGTAGACCGCACGGTGTCCACAAACAGCTGGTTCAGGCGGTTCAGACAGTCCGCCGCGTCCTGGCATTCCTTGGCGTTGGCGTCAAACCACCATTCATAATTGCTGTGCATCAGGCGGGGCTCGTTCATGGATTCCAGAATCAAATGCTCGTCATAGTCCTTAAACGTTTCGGCAATTTGCCGCCACACGCATTCGATGTAGTGGGCGGAATCCTCGTAGTGGGCGGAGGAGGGCTCGAACTGGTCCTCGTCATGGTGGATATTGAGGATCACGTACAATCCCCGGCCATAGGCCCAGTCCACCACTTCCTTGACCCGGCTCATCCAGCGTTCGCTGATTTCGTAGTCGGGGCCGGACACATGGTCGTGCCAGGAGGTGGGAATGCGGATGGAAGTGAACCCGGCGTTTATCAGCGCGTCGATCATTTCCTCCGTGGTCTTTACGCCGCACCAGGAGGTTTCCAGCGTCATTTCGTCGGCCTTGGCGTTCCAGCCCTGCTTGATGGCGTCAAAGGTGTTGCCAAGGTTCCAGCCTACGCCGATTTTCTTCAAAAATTCCATAGCTTCATTCTCCGGGATTTCCCGTCGGGCAATGGTCAATTCAGGTACGGTAACTTCAGCGGCAGCCGTGGCCGTGAGCAGCGAAACGAGCATGCACAGGGCCATCAGCAAAGCGGAAAAGCGCTTCATGGGGCATCCTCCTTTGCGGTCTGGATAGAGAGCGGGACAGCGCGTTACGCCATGAACCTTGCCAGGTCGTCCGCCAGCTTCTTTTCTTCCTGGGCGGCGGCGGCGCGGTCCGGCGCGGAAACGGAAATATAGATTTTCAGCTTGGGCTCCGTGCCGGAGGGGCGCACCACCGCGGAAGCGCCGCCGGACAAAAGGAACTTAAGCACATCGGACTTGGGCAGCCCGTCCAGGCCGGGGGCGTAGTCCAGCAGCTTTTCGATGGCGCGGCCGCCGATCTGGGTAAGGCCGCCCCGGAAGGACTGCATGATCCTCTGCATTTTTTCAAAGCCCGCCGCGCCCTCGAATTCATAGCTGTGCAGGGTGTTCAGGCAGTAGCCCCACTGCCCGTACAATTCATTCAGCTTTTGCAGCAGGCTCTTGCCCTGCTGCTTGTACCAGGCAAACATTTCGCAGATCAGGAAGGCGGCGTCCACCGCGTCCTTGTCCCGCACGTAGGTGCCGGACAGGTAGCCGTAGCTTTCCTCAAAGCCGAAGATGTAGCGCTCCGGATGGCCCTCTTTTTCCAAGCGGCCGATGGTTTCGCCAATGAACTTAAAGCCGGTGAGCACATTGCGGGTCTCCACCCCGTAGTGGGCGGCGATGCGCTGGGCCATGTCGGTGGTCACGATGGTTTTTACCATCACGGGGTCCTTGGGCATTTGGCCAAGCGCCAGGCGGCGGGAGCAGACATAGTCCAAAAGCAGCATGCCCGTTTCATTGCCGGTGAGCAGCTGGTATTCCCCTTTCTCATCCCGCACGGCGATGCCGCAGCGGTCGCAGTCCGGGTCGGTGGCCAGGAGCAAATCGGCGTTCAGACGGGCGGCGTACTCCAGGCCCAGCTGCATAGCTTCCCGGATTTCCGGGTTGGGGTACGGGCAGGTGGGGAAATGGCCATCCGGCTCTTCCTGCTCCTTCACCACGGTCACGTTGGTATAGCCGCTTTCCCGCAGCGTGCGCAGCACGGGCTTTAAGCCGGTGCCGTTCAGGGGAGAATAAACGATGGCCACGTTCTTGTCCACTTGCTCCCCGCCCAGGAGGGACTGCTTTTTCACTTCCTCCACAAAATCGGCGTACACCCGATCCGGAATCCAGGAAATGAGGCCCTTTTCCATGCCCGTCTGAAAGTCCATGCGCTTGGGGTCCGCGAAAATATCCAGCTTTTCGATTTCGGATAAAATTTCCTCCGCGGCTTCCGTGGTAATCTGGCAGCCGTCGGCGCCGTACACCTTATAGCCGTTGTACTTGGCGGGGTTATGGCTGGCCGTTACCATGATGCCGGCGGCGCAGCCCAAGGCCCGCACGGCGAAGGACAGGCAGGGCGTGGGCATCAATTGGGGATAAATCATGGCCTCAATGCCGTTTGCGGCAAACACGCCGGAAGCCGCCCTGGCAAATTCGGAGGACAGGATGCGGGAATCGTAGCTCACCGCGATGCGGCGCTTTTCCACCGGGAAGCGCTTCACCACGTAATCCGCCAGGCCCTGGCTGGCCTTGGCCACGGTGTGGATGTTCATGCGGTTGGTGCCCGCGCCGATGACGCCCCTGAGCCCGCCGGTGCCAAAGGCCAAATCCCGGTAAAAGGCGTCCTCGCGGGCCGCTTCGTCCATGGCCCGCAGTTCCGGCTGAAGGGAAGCGTCGGCCTCCCGGAGCCAGCGCTCATAGCTCTTTTCAATGTTCATCATAACGGCATTTCTCCTTTTTTATTGATTGGAATGTTCCTTCAAATACTTCAGGTTCCGCCGGATGAATTCCGTGCGCTGGACCACGCAGTCATGGCTGCGCAGGGCGTCCTTGGGCGTATGGAACACATAATCGGTCAGCTTGTCCAGGGTGGTGGTGGCCACGTGCAGCCGGGTGTCGCTGGAGGCGTAGTAGATGTACACCTGGCCGTCGGGGGCGCAGATGGCGCCGTTGGTGAACACCACGTTGCTCACGTCGCCCACCCGTTCTTCCGCCAGGGGAGCGATCAGGTAGCCGCCCGGCTCGGCGATCACGCGGGAGGGATCGTCCAGGGCGGTGGCAAAGGCGTAAATCACATAGCGCAGTCCCGCCGCGGTGTTGCGCACGCCGTGGGCGATATGAATCCAGCCCCGGTCCGTTTTGATGGGCACAGCGCCCGCGCCGTTTTTGCTTTCGGTAATGGTGTGGTAGCGGCGCACGGAGGTCATTTTTTCCTCGTCGATCACCGCGTGGGTGATATCCCGGCACAGCCCAAAGCCGATGCCGCCGCCGGAGCCCGTTTCGATGAAATCATCCATGGGCCGGGTATAGAAGGCGTACTGGCCGTTTACAAATTCCGGGTGCAAAAGCACGTTGCGCTGCTGGGGCGAGCGCAGCGTGACCAGATTGGGAAGCCGCTCCCAGTTTTTCAAATCCTTGGTGCGCACGATGCCCGCCGCCGCCGTGGCCGCGGACAGGTCCTTGGAGGCGGTATCCTTGCTTTCCGAGCAGAACACGCCGTAAATCCAGCCGTCCTCATGCTGGGTCAGGCGCATATCGTACACGTTGGTTTCCTCTGGGCAGGTGTCCGGCAGCAGCACCGGTTCATCCCAGAAGCGGAAGCCGTCCACGCCGGAATCGCTCTGGGCCACGGCGAAAAAGCTTTTCCGGTCCACGCCTTCCACCCGCGCCACCAGCGTGAATTTGCCGTCCAGCATCAGCGCCCCGCTGTTGAACACGGCGTTCACGCCCAGGCGCTGCTGCAAATAGGGATTGGCTTTGGGATCGGGGTCATACATCCAGAAGGGCGGTATGTGGGCGCGGGTGAGCACCGGGCGCAGCCAGCGGTCGTAAATACCATTGTAAAAGTCCGGGTCCACGCCGTTTTTTTCAGCGATCAGGGCTTCGTACCGGGCGTTCAGTTCCTGGTAGGTCATGTTCCGTTCCTCCATATTTTACAGGCCCAGCATTTCCTTCAGGGCCTGTGTAATCTCCTCCGCCGCCCGCCTGTGCGCCGCGCGGCTGGGGTGCATGCGGGCGCCGTTGCTTTCCGCCTGGGACAGGGAAAGATAGCGCACGCGGCTATCTCCCTGCGCTTTCCGGTCCTCCGCCGCCGCGCGCAGGATGGGCTCCACCTGATGGCCGCACAGACCATAGGCCCACAAAATGGCGGCCTGGGGATACCGGGCGCGCACCATGGCCATCAGCTCCGACGCGCGGAAGCGCAGTTCCTGTTCCATTTCGGGCCGTTCCTTTTCCGGCAGCTGCGCCAAAGCGGAGGAATCATTGGTGCCCAGGTTGATTACCACGGCGTCGGCGGGCCTTTCCTGCCCGGCGCCGGGGGCGGAAACGCCGCCGCCCGGCGTGGGCGCGCACAGCTGGCCGTATATGCGGCCCAGACGGCTTTCCTGCTGGTTATCCCAGCTGCGGGCCGCGCCCCAGCCGCCCAGGGCGATCACCCGCTTTTCAGCGTTCATCTTTTCCGCCACCAGGGAAGGAAAGGCGGGCAGATGGGAAATCCAGATCATGCGCCATTCTTCGGCGCTTTCCGGCCCCAGGCAGCCTTCGCCCACGGTCAGGCTGTCGCCGATGAATTCGATCAGAAGAGGTCTTTCGGCGGGGCGTTTTGGCTCCCCGTCGGTATACACGCATTCCAGAATCACCGGCCCATCCTCGTCATAGCTGGGCTGAGTGTCCCGCACGATGGACACCTGGTGGGAAAACGCCCCGTCCAGGCCCAGGAGCAAAGGATAGCGGTGGGTGCCGGGCAGCAGCGGGAAGCGGCTCACCGGCGCGCCGTCCATCACCACGCCCGCCCAGGCGGCGTGATCCTTGGCCGTGGAAGTGATTTCCGCTTCCATGCGCGTGCAGGCAATTTCCGTCCGCACCCCGGACCCGGACCACCAAAGAAACGCCTTTTCCTCCTTCGGGTCGTGCCGCCCCAGGGGCAGGAACCGGACATCGGGCAAAGAATAACGCTGCATTGTTATGCTTCCTCCTTTACGCGTTCAGCCGCCGCATGACCTCCAGCGCCATGCGGCCGTTGTGATAGGGGCATTTCCAGGGCTCCACGATGGGCTGATCGCTGCCCGGCGCGCCGTATTCCTGCACGTACCAGAACCATTCCGAGCCGGGACGCTTGTCCGAAACGAAGTCCCGGATAAAGCGCCACTGGGCCAGCACAGCCTGGCGGTAGCGGTCCTCCCCCGTGCGCTGCCAGGCGTTGAGGAAGCCCAGCAGCGCTTCCGCCTGCACCCACCAAATGCGCTTCTGGTTTACCTGGCCCCGCTCGCACTCGTTGGCAAAGCCGTGGCTGGTGAAGGCGGCGGCCAGGGTATGGTCCGCCATGGCCAGCAGACAGGGACGCAGCCGGGCGGCCAGCGCCTCATCCGCCAGCACATCCAGGGTATGGTCCATGAGCCAGCTGGTTTCAATATCGTGGCCAAAGGAATACAGATCGATCAGGGTATGGTAATCGTGGTCAAAAAACACCTCCTGGCGGCGCTGGGCCGGGTTCCACACGTGCTTTTCCCAAATATCCAGAATGAAGTACAGCTGCCTGCGCACTTCTTCTTCTCCCGCAGCCTCGTACAGGCCGGTGTAGCCCTCCAGCACATGGAGCAGGGTGTTCATGGTGCGGCCCGCCATCACGCCGTTTTCGCTTAGCTTTTCGTTGCTTTCAGGCTGCCAATTGGCGGTAAAGGCTTCCAGATAGCCGCCCTCGTCCCGGCAGTGGGTTTCCACGGTGCGAAACAGCGCAAAGGCCCGCTCCAGGGCTTCCTGGCATCCCGTGGCCCGGTAATAGGCGGAAAGGGCGTAAATGGCAAAGGCCTGGTTATAGGTGTGCTTGGTGGCGTCCGCCACGGCGCCGCCGGCGCGCAGGGCCCAGTATACGCCGCCGTTTTCATCATCCGTCATCCGGCGCAGCATGGCAAAGGCGTGGTCCGCCGCCCCGCGCAGGCGTTCATCCTTCAGCGCCCGGTAGGTTTCTGAAAAAAACCAGAGAATGCGGCTGTTTAAAATGCAGCCCTTATCCGCTTCGGGATGCCGCGTCAGGTCATAATCCACCCGGCCAATGAAGCCGCCCTGCTTTTCGTCCCGTAAGCTAAGCCAAAAAGGAATAATATGCTCCGTCAATTCCGCGCGGATTTCCTGCGCCATTTGCTTCATACGTTCTTTCCCTGCCTTTTTCCAGGTTTTCGCTTCTATTATAGCTCACTTCCCGGCATTTTTCCACCCTGAAAATCAATGTTTTGGCGCTCATCTTAAATTTTTTACTTAATTTTTTCCCTTAACGGCAGAGACGCAAAAAAGGAGCTGTCTCACAAACAAAAAAGCGCACAAAAAACATGACGGGAAGCTGTAGGGGCG
>CAMOHY010000114.1 GCA_946615495.1 uncultured Clostridia bacterium | reverse complement strand
CGCCGTGGCTCACGCGGCCCATGGAGCGCACATGGCGCTCCGCAAAGCGGATGGCCTTGCCCTTTTTGGTGCCCAACAGCAATTCTTCCCCGTCGTGGCACATTTCAACCCCAATCAGTTCGTCCCCTTCATTGAGCACGATGGCGATCAGGCCGCTCTTGCGCAGGTTTTGGAATTCGGACAGGGCGGTTTTTTTGATGAGCCCGTCGCGGGTGGCCATGATGAGATAGCGTCCCTCCGCCATTTCGGGCATGGGGATCATGTTCGTCACCTTTTCGCCGCCGTTCAGGGGCAGCAGGTTCACAATGGCCGTGCCGCGGGCGGTGCGGCCCGCTTCGGGAATCTGGTAGCAGGTGAGGGTGTACACCCGGCCCAGGTTGGTAAAGAACAGGATGGGCTCGTGGGAATTGACGATGCGGATATTTTCGGCATAGTCGTCCTCGCGGGTGGTCATGGCGGCAACGCCCTTGCCGCCCCGGCCCTGGGCCCGGTAGGTGGATTTGCTGAGACGCTTGACGTACCCAAAGTGCGTCAGCGTTACCACCATATCGTCCACGGCGATCAGGTCGGCAATGTCGATTTCGCCCTCCAGAGCGGAAATTTCCGTGCGGCGGGGATCGGCGAATTTGTTTTTGATTTCGGTCAGCTCATCCTTGATAACGCCCAGCAGCTTCTGCTTGTCCGCCAGCAGGGACTGGAGGTATTCAATCGTCTTTTCCAGCTCCTGGTATTCCTCCAGCAGCTTGTCCCGCTCCAGGCCGGTCAGGCGGGCCAGGCGCATATCCAGAATGGCCTGGGCCTGCTTATCGGAAAATTCAAAGCGGTCCATCAATTCCTGCTTGGCGGTGGGGGTGTCCTTGCTGTGGCGGATGATATGAACGATTTCGTCGATATTGTCCAGCGCCTTGAGCAAGCCCTCCAAAATGTGGGCGCGGGCCAGGGATTTGTCCAAATCGTACTTGGTGCGGCGGGTGACGACGTCCTCCTGGTGGAGGATATAATAATACAGCGTATCCCGGAGGGACAGCACCTTGGGCTCCCCGTTCACCAGCGCCAGCATGATAACGCCGAAGGTTTCCTGCATCTGGGTGTGCTTGTACAGGTAATTGAGCACCACCTGGGCCTGCACGTCGCGCTTGAGCTCAATCACGATGCGCATGCCGTTGCGGTCGCTTTCATCGCGGATATCGCTGATGCCCTCCAGCCGTTTTTCGTGCACCAGCTCCGCGATTTTTTCCACCAGCCGCGCCTTGTTGACAGCGTAGGGGATTTCGGTAACGATGATGCGGTCCCGCCCGGTGGCCATGGATTCAATTTCCGTCTTGGCCCTGGTAATGATGCGGCCCCGGCCGGTGTGGTAGGCCTCCCGGATGCCGCTGCGGCCTAAAATGATGCCGCCGGTAGGGAAGTCCGGGCCCTTAATGTGCTCCATCAAATCGTCCAGGGTGGCGTCGGGGTTATCGATCAGGCAGATAGCGCCGTCGATCACTTCGCCCAGGTTATGGGGCGGAATGTTGGTGGCCATGCCCACGGCGATGCCGCTGGTGCCGTTCACCAGCAGGTTGGGGAAGCGGGAGGGCAAAACGGTGGGCTGCATCAGGGTTTCATCGAAGTTGGGGTAGAAATCCACCGTGTCCTTATCGATGTCCTGAAGCATATAGGTGCACATTTTGCTCATGCGCGCCTCGGTGTAACGCATGGCGGCCGCGCCGTCCCCGTCCACGGAGCCGAAGTTGCCCTGGCCCTCCACCAGCATATAGCGCATGTTGAAATCCTGGGCCAGGCGCACCATGGCGTCGTACACGCTGCTGTCGCCGTGGGGGTGGAATTTACCCAGCACGTCGCCCACGATACGGGCGGATTTGCGGAAGGGCTTATCGGGCGTCATGCCCAGCTCGTTCATATCGTACAGGATGCGCCGGTGCACGGGCTTTAAGCCGTCCCGCACATCGGGCAGGGCCCGGTCCACGATTACGGACATGGCGTAGCTGATAAAGCTTTGCCGCATCTCGTGCTCTAAGTCGGTTGGGATTAAGCGGTCTTTGATATCACTCATGAAGAGTACATCCTTTCGGAAGATTTAACTATGCAGTGTCAGGGCCAATCCGGCGCCCGTTATTGCAGGGGCACGGCCAGGCCGCCCACGGCGGAGGCGGGCACCACCTGGGCCCAGGCGCTCACGTTGCCGTTGTCCAGGGGATAGAAGGTGATAAGGAGCGAATATTGGCCGCTGTAACGCAGCTGCGCGCAGCAAGGGCCCTCCAGCTCTTCCGGGCAGGGATACATGGCGGTGATCTTCAGGGCGTTGGAGATGGCGCCAAAGCGTTCGTCGCCCTGGGAATTGAGGTAAGCGCTCGTGCGCAGGTACAGGTCGCGCATGGGATCGTCCTCCAGCTCCGCGGGCAGGGTGTTTTCAGCCATACCTAAATCCGCCATTTGAAGAAGCTCTTGGTCGCTTACCGTTTGGTCGGCGCGCACAAAGGTCATTTCCCGCGGCTGGGTATAATCCTGCAGCCGGATGGGGGCCAGGGCGTTTTCCATTTCCTCCTGGGGCACGTTGAAGGCGCTGAGCAGGTAAGAATGCCAGGTATGGTCCAGCCCCCGCTGGAAGCGAAGGGCCATGGCCATGCTTTTTTCCCGCAGCCAGGCATAGCTTCCGTCCTCTTCCGTCAGCTGCGTGGGAACGCTTTCCGCCAGCACGGCGGGACAGATCAGCAGAAAACATACAAAGATGCACAGGAACTTTTTCATGGTGATTCTCCTCTCTTATATGGTTCTCTCCAAATTACGTCCCATCAGAAGTCCAGCACAGCCAGCTCGCTGTTCTGTTCAATGAATTCGCGGCGGGGCTCCACCTTGTCGCCCATGAGGAGGGAAATGATCTCGTCGGCGGCCATGGCGTCCTCCATGGTCACGCGCATCATGGTGCGGGTCTCCGGGTTCATGGTGGTAATCCACAATTGCTCGCTGCTCATTTCGCCCAGGCCTTTGTAGCGCTGAATTTCAGCCTTGCTGTCCCTGCCCAGCCGGTCCAGCAGCTGCTGCAGCTCCTTATCGTCGTATACGTAGTGCTCCTGCTTGTTCTTCGTCACCTTGTACAGCGGCGGCATGGCAATGTAAACGAAGCCGTTTTCAATGAGGGGCCGCATGTAGCGGTAGAAGAAGGTGAGCATCAGAATGCGGATATGGGCGCCGTCCACGTCGGCATCGGTCATGCACACGATGCGGTGATAGCGCAGCTTATCCATGTTGAACTCGTTGCCCACGCCGCAGCCGAAGGCGGTAATCATGTTTTTAATTTCCTGGTTGATGAGGATTTTGTCCAGCCGCGCCTTTTCCACGTTCAAAATCTTGCCGCGCAGGGGCAAAATGGCCTGATAGTGCCGGTCGCGCCCCGTTTTGGCGCTGCCGCCGGCGCTGTCGCCCTCCACGATGAAGATTTCGCACTTGGCGGGGTCCCGCTCGGTGCAGTCGGCCAGCTTGCCGGGCAGGCTGGCGCTTTCCAGCACCGTTTTGCGGCGGGTCAAATCGCGGGCCTTGCGGGCGGCTTCGCGGGCGCGGGCCGCGCCCAGGCAGCGCTCCAGGATGATCTTTGCCTCGGCGGGATGCTCCTCCAGGAAGGTGTTCAGCCCCTCCGTCACCAGCGCGTCCACGATGGGCCTTACTTCGCTGTTGCCCAGCTTGGACTTGGTTTGGCCCTCAAACTGCGGCTCGTGCATTTTTACGGAAATGACCGCGGCCAGCCTTTCCCGCGTGTCCTCGCCCTTGAGGTTGGCGTCGGCCTCCTTTAAAATCTTATAGCGGCGGCCGTAATCGTTGATGGCGCGGGTGAGGGCGCTTTGGAAGCCCATCAGGTGGGTGCCGCCCTCCGGGGTGTGGATGTTGTTGGCGAAGGTGTAAATATTTTCGGTGTAGCTGTCGTTATACTGCATGGCCACTTCCACCGAAACGCCGTTTTTCAAGCCCTCCACGTAAATGGGCTCAGGGAAGAGCACTTCCTTGTTTTTGTTCAGGTATTTTACGAATTCGCGGATGCCGCCCTCGTAGTGGAAGGTGCGCTCCACCGCTTCCTCCGGCCGCTCGTCCCGCAGGATGATTTTGATGCCTTTGTTCAAAAACGCCATTTCCCGGATGCGGGCCTTGAGCACGTCAAAGGAAAAATCAATACCGGGGTCGAACACGCCGTCCGGGTTTTCCGCGGAGCGGATATCCGGCCAGAACTGCACGGTGGTGCCCGTTTCCTGGGTTTCGCCGATCACGCGCAGATCGTATTCGATTTTGCCCACGTTGTATTCCTGTTCATAAATTTTGCCGTCCTGGCGCACTTCCACCCGCAGGTGGCGGGATAGGGCGTTTACAACGGAGGCGCCCACGCCGTGCAGCCCGCCGGACACCTTGTAGCCGTCGCCGCCGAACTTGCCGCCCGCGTGCAGCACCGTTAAGCACACCTCCACCGCGGGGCGCTTCATTTTGGGGTGAATGCCCACGGGGAAGCCGCGGCCATTGTCCTTCACGGACACGGAGCCGTCCTTATGCAGCCGCACGATAATTTCCGTGCAAAAGCCCGCCAGCGCTTCGTCGATGGCGTTATCCACAATTTCATATACGCAGTGGTGCAGTCCCCGCGCGTCGGTGGAGCCGATATACATGCCGGGGCGTTTACGCACCGCCTCCAGGCCCTCCAGCACCTGAATCTGCGTTTCGTCATAATGAGCGGAGCCCTGCAGCTCCTGAGCTGAAAATTCCAATTCGTCTGCCATAATATCCTCCCATTTTGCTTGTTTGGATACCGATAACGGCCTACGCCGCTATCTAACCAATTATACCACAAAACCGGCATTTTGGGAAGGGTTTCTTCAATAATATGCGCATTTATTTTTTGTTTGAATTGGCATGAAAAAACGGACAGATTTTCCGTCTGTCCGGCATGGAAAAAATGTCCGTTATCGTTCCATGAGGGCGGCGCGGAGGGATGCCATGTCCCGAAAGCGCCAGGGCGTTTCGTAATCGGGATAATAGCCCTCCGGGTCGAACAGGGCGCAGTGGAGGCCGGCGTTCTTGCCCGCGTCCAGGTCAATGTCCCGGTCGCCGATCATGACGCACGCCGCCCGGTCCAAATGGTGCTTTTCCACCAGATAGTTCAGCGCGTCCGGCGCGGGCTTGGCGGGAAAGCCGTCCAGGCTGGTCACGCGGTCAAAAAACAGGCCCGTCAGCCCATCGTGATCCAGCCAGCGGAACACGCTTTCGCCCCGATGGGTGTACAGGTAATTGCGTCCGCCCCCGGCGATGACCGCGCGCAGCGCTTCTTCCGCGCCGGGATAAGGCCGGATGGATTCGGGGCCCTCCTCCTCGCTGTGGGCGTGGTAAGCGGCCATAAAATCGTCCCGCGCCACCCCAAGCGGGGCCGCGAAGGTGCGAAAGCAGGTATCCAGGGACCGTTTTACAACAGGGTACACCGCATCAAAAGAGGCCGCAGCCCCTGTGTCCTGCAGCGCGTTCACGCAGGCACGGGTGATGCGGCCATAGGTATCGTACAGCGTACCGTCAAAATCCCAGAAGAAGTGCCGGAAGATCATGCCTTGAACTTGGGCAGCTCGCTGGTGCAGTTGGGGCAGCGGGTGGCCTTGATGCTGACGGTGGAGCAGCAGAAGGGGCAGTCCCTGGTGGTGGGGGCGGCGGGAGCTTCGGGCTTCTTGCCAACCTTCTTGGCGCCGTTTATAGCTTTGATGATGGCGAAGAGCACCAGCGCGGTGAGCAGGAATTCAACCAATACGCCCGCGAAGCTGATGAGGCTGCCCACAAAACCGGTGCCGCCGTTTTCCATCTTGGGCAGCGCTTCCAGAATGGGGTTGAGGAAGATTTCCGTCACGGCGGTAACGACCTTGCCGAACGCGGCGCCGATGATAACGCCGATGGCCATATCCACTACGTTGCCTTTGAATGCGAATTCCTTGAATTCTTTGAACAGTTTCTTGAACATGTGTGTTCCCTTCCCTTCTTTTGTTTGGTCCTCGGTCACTGGCCTCATTATAGCACCAATCAGGGGTTTTGCGCAATACATTTTAAGAGAATTTTGACAAAAATATGACGTTTTTTTGACAAAATAATTTCATTTCTATATCTTTTTCAATTGCAAGGACGCTATATCAACTGAACGCTGTCCTCTGTCCTCTGCTCTCCCTCCTTACTTGTGCATAAAGAAAAACCGGCAGGACGGAAATACAGCCATCCTGCCGGGGAATTTGCTTATGCTAAGATCAGCCCTGCTTCGCGCCGCATTCGGGGCAGAACTTGGCGGCGCGGGGGATGCGGTTGCCGCATTCGGCGCAGAACTTGGTTTCGCCCGCGGGCGCGGCGGCCTGCTGCTGGGCAGGGGCGGCCTGGTTCGCCTGAGCGGGGTTGAAGGCGCCCTGCATGGTCTGGGCCATCATGGCGCCAACGCCCATGGTGGCGCCCAATCCGGCCATACCGGCGGGGTTATTGGCCGCTTCGCGCATGGCTTCGGCAGCCTGATACTGGGTGTACTGGTTCAAATCGCCCACCACGCCCATGGAGGTGCGGCGGTCCATGGCCTTTTCCACTTCGTCAGGCAGGGAGATGTTTTCGATCACGAAGCTTTCCAGCTTCAGGCCCAGGCTGGCGATGCGGGGAGAGAGGGAATTGAGGGCGTACTGGCTCAATTCGTCGTAGTTAGCGGCCAGGTCCAGGGCGGGAATTTTGCTCTGGGCAATGGCGTCGCTCAGGCCGGAAACCAGCGTGCGCTTTACCTGGCCGGTCACGCCGTCCACGGTCATCAGGCCGTTGGTGCCGAACACTTCCTTCAGGAAAACCACGGGGTCGCCCACCCGGAAGGAGTAGATGCCGAAGGCGCGCAGGCGCACCATGCCGAATTCGGCGTCCCGCATCATGATGGGGTTGCTGGTGCCCCATTTCTGGTCCAGGAACTGCTTGGTGTTGATGAAGTACACTT